>JALVWZ010000050.1 GCA_027023115.1 Thermaceae bacterium | reverse complement strand
ACAAGCTACAGGCCACAAGCTGCTTTTCTCGATTCCCCGGACGAGGCCGGACACACCGGCCGAGATCCGGGGTCCATGCCGGAAGAGAAGCGTGGGTTCTGCTGTCGCTGGCGTGCAAACGCTGGAATGTAGGGGAAGGTTTCAAACCTTCCCCTACCGCTAGAGAGCCGAAAGCTGGGCATGGCGCTATTGCAGGCCGCAAGCTACGAGCCGCGGGCCATCATCCCGTCACCATCACCACGTACCAGGCACCATGTACCACGTACCCACAGGGCGGACACACGGGTCCGCCCCTACGACGATATGACACACAACGAGCCACAAGCCACGGGCCACAAGCCGCAGGCCACTTGCCGCTGTTTCGTCATTCCAGCGGGGCGAGCCTTTGGCTCGCGCGGGCCCGTCCGGACAGGCGCGGTCTCTGTCGCTCGCGCGTGTCGTAAGAAACGATGGTGACGACGCAGAACCCCTACCATGACTTCTGAAGCGGCCCTGGTCCCGGCTTTCGCCGGGGTGACGAGGGAAGACGCTCGTGGCGACGGGGGTGCGTGAACAACGTGGTGAGACTGCACGGCTAGGCGTCGCCCTCGCTCCACAGGTAGTGCGCCGCCGCCGAGCGGTAAGGAGCAAAGCGCCGCCCCAGCTCCACCACCGCCTCACGGCTGGATAGCCCGTAGAGTCGCTCCGCCTGCCGGACCATGCCCAGATCACTGGTCGGCCAGACGTCGAGCCTGCCCAGGCTGAAGATGAGCACCATCTGCGCCGTCCAGGGGCCGACCCCGCGCAGCGAGGTCAGGCGGGCGGCCACATGCTCGTCGTCCAGCTCTTCCAGGCCGGCCAGCTCGCCGCTCAGCTCGGCGCGGGCAATACCCACCAGCGCCCGCCCCTTGGCGCGCGCCAGCCCCAACCGACGCAGGCCCTCCTCTCCCAGCTCGAGCAGCCTCTCCGGCTCCAGCCCGCCGGCGTCGCGCAAGCGGGCGAACATGGTCCGTGCCACCGCGTTGGAAAGCTGCTGCCCCACCACCGCCCGCACCAGCGAGGGAAAGACCGGGTGCAAGCCCCAGGAATAGGGACCGTGACGCTCGATCAGGCGCGCCATCACCTCATCGCGCGCCAGCAATTCCAGCACATTGGGATCGGCAGTCACTTGGCTAAGGTGTTCCACGGTCACGGAGGAAGCATACCGCAGGCGCCGGCGCCCTTGTAGAACCCGCGGGCCGTCCGTATGCTTGTGTTTGAAAGCGAGGTAGACGATGCTTGACTACTACCAGTCCCTGGAGTTGTTCACCCCCGAAGAACGGGCCATCCAGGCCGCGGCGCGCAAGTTCCTGGAGGCCGAGGCCATGCCCTACATCCGCGAATGGTGGGAGGCGGGCGAGTTCCCCACCCACCTCATCAAACCCTTTGGCGAGATGGGCTTTCTGGGCTCCAACCTACCGGAGGAATACGGGGCGGCCGGGGTTTCGAACAACGCCTACGGGCTGATCATGTACGAGCTCGAGCGGGTCGATTCGGGCCTGCGCAGCTTCGCCAGCGTTCAGGGCGCTTTGGTGATGTACCCCATCTTCGCCTACGGCTCCGAGGAGCAAAAGCGCGAGTTTCTGCCCAAACTGGCCGCCGGCGAACTGGTCGGCTCGTTCGGACTGACCGAGCCCGACGGCGGCTCCGACCCCGGCGGCAACATGAAGACCAAGGCCGTCAAGGACGGCGATTACTACGTCCTGAACGGCACCAAGATGTGGATCACCAACGGCACCATCTCCGACATCGCCATCGTCTGGGCCAAGGACGAAGAAGGCAAGGTCCTGGGCTTCATCGTGCCCACCGACACGCCCGGCTTTTCAGCGCCGCTGGTGCACCACAAGTACAGCCTGCGCGCCAGCGTTACCAGCGAGCTGGTAATGGAGGACGTGCGCATCCACAAGGACTACCTGTTGCCCAAGTCGGGCAGCCTGAAAGCGCCCCTCTCCTGCCTCACCCAGGCACGTTACGGCATCGCCTGGGGCGCGCTGGGCCCGCTCGAGGCGGTCTACACCGAAGCGCTCGATTTTGCCAAAAGCCGCGTCACCTTCGGCCGCCCCATCGCCGCCCGCCAGCTCGTCCAGGACAAGCTGGTCTACATGCTCAGCGAGCACACCAAGGGCCTCTTGCTGGCCTGGAAGCTCGGCAAGATGAAAGACGAGGGCACCCTCAAGCACACCCACGTTTCCATGGCCAAGCGCAACAACGTGCGCGTAGCGCTCAAGAGCGCCCGCCTGGCGCGCGAGATCCTCGGCGCCAGCGGCATCACCGTGGAGTACAGCGCCATCCGCCACATGCTCAATCTCGAGTCGGTGGACACCTACGAGGGCACCTACGACATCCACACCTTGATCCTGGGCCGCGACATAACCGGCGAAAACCCGTTTGTTTAGGTTGCCGTCCAGCGAAGCAGAAGGGTGGGCCGCGGCCCGCCCTTCTTGGTGCCGTGCGCCAACTGCCCGCTAGCATTCGGGCGCCGCAACCTTTATACGTAGCTTCTCGCCCCGTCGCTCACTAATGCCATATGCAAGGCGCTGAGATGGGGAGCGTGCGTTTGGCGATGCGTAGTGTAGTGACAAGGCCGCTGCGACGCGGCGGCCAGCGCCAGGACGATGAGCGCCAGGATCATAGTGACGAATATGCGCCCAGAAACTCCTTGCAATCACTATATTCATGCGCCAAGGAGGTTGGGTGGCTAATTGCGGGCTCTGGCCTGATAGCATGTGTTCAGACATGGAACCGCTAAGAACCGTCATCGTTGGAGGCTCCGGTTACGCCGGCGGCGAGTTTCTACGCCTGGCGCTGGGCCACCCCTACCTGGACGTGGTGCAGGTCACCAGCCGCCGCTACCTGAAGCAGCCGGTGTCCTTCGTCCACCCCAACCTGCGCGGCCTGACCGACCTCAAGTTCAGCGACCCGGAAAAGCTGGAGGAAGCCGACCTGCTGGTGCTGGCTCTGCCCCACGGGGTTGCGGCGCAGAACTTCGACCTCTATAAGGACAGGGCTCCCTACATAATCGACCTCTCGGCCGACTTCAGGCTGAAAACGCTGGAGCTTTACGAACGCTTTTACGGCGCCCATCCGCGCCCCGACCTGCTCGAGCGCTTCGCCTACGCCAATCCCGAGATCAACGCCGCTCAGATCGAGCAGTCCAACTGGCTGGCCGGCGCCGGCTGCACCGCCACCGCCACCATCCTCGGCCTCTACCCCCTCTACGAACAGGGTCTGGTGGCCCGCCACGAGGTATTCGTGACCGTCATGGTCGGCTCTTCGGCGGCAGGTGCCGAGCCGGGTCTATCGAGCCACCACCCCGAACGCAGCGGCGCGCTACGGGTCTACAAACCCACCGGTCACCGCCACGCGGCCGAGGTCATCGAGTACCTGCCCGGCACCCCCCAGGTCTACATGACCGCCGTCGCCAGCGAGCGTATCCGTGGTATCCTGATGACCGCTCAGATCTTCATTCCCGACGGGTTTTCCGAACAAGACGTCTGGCAGGCTTACCGCGAGTTCGCCGCCGACAAGCCCTTCGTGCGCCTGGTCAAGCAGCGCCGCGGCATCCATCGCTACCCCGACCCCAAAGTGGTCACCGGCTCCAACTACGCCGACGTCGGCTTCGAGCTGGAGCCCGATAGCGGCCGTCTGGTAGTCATCAGCGCCATAGACAACCTGGTCAAGGGAACCGCCGGCCACGCCGTGCAGGCGCTCAACCTGCGCATGGGGTGGGACGAGCGCACCGGTCTCGAGTTCTCCGGGTTGCACCCCTAAGACCGGTCGGAAAACCCGCACACGCATCCGTCATCGAATCGGGGGACGCCTCGTCGGTTCTGGCAATCGCAGGTCCTGTCGAGCAGCACCGCGTCGCGATCCGGGTAGGTGTAAGGTTCGAACACGTTATTCACCCCCGACGCCACGAGGACCTCCCCTCGTCACCCCAGTGAAAGCTGGGGTCCAGGACCGTTTCAGAAGTCGCGTTTGGGGTTTTGCGCCGTCACCATCGTTTCTTACGACACGCGCGAGCTACGGAGGCTGCTCCGGTCTGGACTGGCTCGCAGCCCGCATCCAATAAAGCCCCCCTCCCCGAAGGGGAGGGCCGGGGCGGGGTTTTTAGAACTGGCTCGTGGCTCGTGGCCTGTGAAAACACCGCGGAACGCCAGCTCGCTGTCGTACTCGATTCAAAACCCACCACGTACTACTAACCACGTACTACGCACCACCTCGTCCGACTTTGTGAACAACGTGTTGGGAGGTTACAGCTAGCGACCAACCAGCATTACCGCC
>JALVWZ010000049.1 GCA_027023115.1 Thermaceae bacterium | reverse complement strand
CGCCCGCGCTGGCGCGGGCGGCTTGCGGGCCAAAGATTACTTTTTGGCGGACAGAGCGCGGATGACCAGATCGGTAACGTCCACGTCGGGCGAGGCGTAAACGATGAGCCCCGACTGGCCGGCGACGTTGGCGCTAAAGATCATGCTAAAGCCGTTCTGGGCGGCGACGATGGAGATGGTCTTGTCGATCTCCTTGGTAATCGGCCCCAGCACGGCGTTGATCTTTTCCTGCCACTTCTTGCTGGCCTCGGTATAGGCCTGGCGCAGGGTTTCGAAGTCCTTGCGGTCCTTGTCGGTGGCGGTACCGGCCTTGAGCTTGGCGTCGATCTTGTTGAGCTGGGTGACCAGCGGCTTGAGCTGCTGGTCGGCTTGCTCCTGTAGCTTCTTGACCTCGCCGTAACGGGGGTGCGCTTCAATAACCTTTTGGGCGTCAATGTAGCCGACGCGGCTGGGGATGTCCTTGTTCTGGCTCATACCGAGGACGCCGATCATAGCCAGCATCAGCGCGAGGGAAATCATAGCGGTTCTTTTCATCTCCAAAAGTCTACGCAGGCGCGGTGAAGCGCGAGTGAGAGCGGCAAAGCACACAATCGTTGCACTCCGTATACAATGAAGGCAAGGAGGTGCTAGATGCTGGTACGCGACTGGATGACCCCCAATCCCACGACCATAGCCCCCGATACCCCCGTGCTCGACGCCATCAAGCTCCTTAAGGAACGTGGCTATCGCCGCTTGCCGGTGGTGGACGACGGCAACCTGGTGGGCATCGTCACCGACAAGGACCTGAAAGACGCCATGCCCTCCAAGGCCACTACCCTTTCGGTCTGGGAGCTAAATTACCTGCTGGCCAAGCTGACGGTCGCCGAGGTGATGGCCAAGCCGGTGATCACGGTCGAGGCCGATGAACCGTTGGAAGAAGCTGCCCTGCTGATGGAGGAGTACCACATTGGCGGTTTGCCGGTCGTGGAAAAGGGCGACCTGGTGGGCATAATCACCATTACCGATGTCCTGCGGGCGTTCATCGAGGTAATGGGGTTGCGCGAGGGGGGTTTGCGTATCACTCTCGACGTCGAGGACAAGCCAGGCGCCCTCGAGCGCTTGGGCGCGGCCGTCAAGCCCAGCAATATCGTTTCGGTGGCCACCGCCGGCAGGCGCGATGGCAAGCGGGTGGTAGTGATCCGCGTGACCGGCGAAGGGATAGACACGGTGGTGGACAGGCTCAAGGCCTCTGGCGAGCGCGTGCTCGACGTGCGCGAAACCAAGCCGCGTAACATCTGAAAGCTGCGAAACCGGAAAGGCCCCGCCGCGGCGGGGCCTGCTTCTCGGTGACGCTCAGCCTATTTCTGGCTGCGGCTGGCCGGGCAGCCAGTCAACGTCTACTTTGTCTTTGGGGTCGTAGGGAACCTTCACGAAAATAGCCTTCCAGGGAACGTCACCGTTGTTGATCAGGTAGTGCGGATGCATTGGCGGGACGTGGCAGAGGTCACCAGGGCGGAGAGTTATTTTTTCGCCCTTGATGTAGATATCGACCTCTCCTGAAAGGGTAAAGAAGTTCTCTTCGACTTGACGGTGGTAGTGGGTCTGAAAGTCTTCCCCGGGGGTAAGAACCACCATGCCGAAGTCGGAACGCGGGCCGCGCATCAGGTATTTGGGCCCGGAAACGCCATCGAAACGGTATTCGACATCATCTTCGTGAATAACAAACGGCTTCAAGGTAGGCCTCCTTTACTCTCCCGGGGCAATCCACATGTGCGCGGTAACGCCTCGGTCAGCCAGCTCCAGCTGCGGCGGATACGCCTCGGCCCAGCGCTGGTAGGCTTCTTCGTAAACCTGGCGGTTGGTCTCGTTGGGCTCCACGACGCGGTCCCAGCGGACTAGGGCGTCGGCGGCGCCAGGCATGTCGTCGAATATTCCGACACCGACCCCAGCGGCAATGGCGGCTCCCAGCGCAGTTGCTTCCTTGACCATCGGGATGCGCACCGGTACCTGTAAGACGTCGGCCAGGATCTGCGGCCAGAGGCGGCCCTTGGCGGCGCCGCTGGCGAAGATCACCGACTCGGGGAAGGAGCCGGTCAGGTCGGCGATGCGGCGCAGGTTGGCCAAGGTAACGATGGCGGCGTTTTCCTGCAGAGCGCGGAAGAAGGCCCCACGGTGCGATTTCTCCGGGTCGAGTGGGAAGTTGAGGAAGGAAGGCGCCGCGTGCCGCCAGTGGCTGTAGTCCATGGCGTTCGAGAGCACCGGAGTGATGCCGTGAGAGCCTGGCGGCACGGTTTCCGCCAGCGCTTCCAGTAGCTCGTAGGCGTCGCGCCCTTCGGCGGCGGCTTTTTCCTTCAAGTCCGGCGCAAAGGCGTCGCGGAACCAGCGGGCGGCAATGCCGGGGAAGAAGACGATCGCCTCGGCTTGCCAGGTGCCTGGCACCGAGGCAAAGTTCATGCGGATGCGACCACTCTCGTCAGCCAACGGCTCGCCCAGGTTTACTTCCTGTTGCCAGAAGGAGCCGCCAAAAACGGCCACGTCGCCGACGCGGGTGGCGCCCACGCCAACGGTGCCCAACTGAGCGTCGCCGCCGCCCATGACGATTGGCGCTCCGGCCGGCAAGCCGGTTTGGGCGGCCGCTGGGGCCGATACTTCGCCGATAGGCGTGCCCGATTCGTAGACCGGGGCACTGATCAGCTCCGGCTTGATGCCGACGCGCTCGGCAATCTCGGCGTCCCACTGGCGCGTCTTCAGGCTGAACAGTCCGGTAGTGCCGCCGTTTGAAGGATCCACGGCAATCTCGGCGCCCAAACGCGCTGCCACCCAGTCACTGAGCATGGCCATTTTGCTGGCGCGCTCATATATCTCTGGCTGGTGGCGCTTGAGCCACAGCAGGCGTGGCGCCGCGCCCAGGGCGAAGGTCTGTCCGGAGCGGAGGTAGGCCCAGCGCTCGAGGCCCGGGTCCTGGGCTCGCAACTCGCGAACTTCTTCCACGGCGCGGGCGTCAACGTTGGCGCAGGCCCACAGCTCTTCGCCCGCCTCGTCGTAGAGGGCAATTCCCTCGCGCATGCTGGTAGTGCTGATGGCGGCTACGTTGGCTCCGGGGACCTGGCTTAGCACCTCACGAATGGCGCTGGCTATCATTTCCCAGTTGCGGTCGCGCTCGAAGGTCATCGAGCCGGGGAAGCCAGGTTCTTCCTTGTGGGTCCACTCACGCGAAGCGGCCGCCAACTGCCGACCGTTCTCGTCGAACAGTACCGCTCGTCCGCTGCCGGTTCCGGCGTCCAGGGCTAGGATGTGCCGCATTGCGCCTCCAGGAATGGAACCGGGCCGCCACCGCTTGGAAGCGGCCCGGTTTTGGCAAGGTTAGAAGTCGTAGTTGTCGATGTTGTCCTTGGTGAAGATCACGCGCTCGGGCAGCAGGATGATGCCGTTGTTGACGTCGCCCTGGTAGGTGTAGCCCTGCACCGAGTTGGGGTAGACCTTGACGTGGCCCACGTCGGGTACGTCGAACTCGTCGCCCACGTGCAGCTTCTTGCCCTGGACGAGCATGTTGGCTACGTAGATGGCCAGCTTACCCTGCTTGACGACGTCCCAAAGGCCAAAGGCCTTGACGGTGCCGCGCTTGACGTAGGGGCGCATGACGTTGGGGGTCGAGAAGCCGGTGATGATTACCTTGCCGGCGATGCCGAGGTTCTCAGCAGCCTGCGCGGTGCCCGGAAGGGCGTTGGCGTCGGGGCAGATTACCGCGTCGAGGTCGGGATGCGCCTGGAAGAGGGCGGTGGGGACCTGAACGGCCTGCTGCGCGTCTTCGTGGCTGAAGACGGTGTCGACGATCTGCCAGTTGGGGTAGTCCTTCTTGATCTTGGCCTTGGCGACGTTGACCCACTGATTCTGGTCGGTGACGGTCGGGCTGGAGTAGTGGAAGGCGACCTTCTTGGTGCCGCTGTGGGGATCCTTCATCTGGTCGGCGGCCATCTTGACCAAGAGCTCACCAAGCTGCTGCGCGGTGCCCTGGCTGATGTAGAAGGTGCGGTACTTGGGGTTGACGTCGGAGTCCCAGGTAAGGATGATGACGCCCTTCTTCATGGCGCGCTTGAGGGCCTGGTTGAGGCCGTCGGGAGAGAGCGCCGAAATGGCGATGGCGTCGTAGCCCTGGTTGACGAAGTTGTTGATGTACTCGATCTGGCCGGAAACGCTAGCGGTGCTGGGGCCGTCGTACTTGACGAAGATGCCCAGCTTCTTGCCCATTTCGACGGCGCCTTTGCCGCCCGACTCGAAGAAGCCCACGCCGGTCAGCTTGGGAATGAAGGCGATCTTTACTTCTT
>JALVWZ010000048.1 GCA_027023115.1 Thermaceae bacterium | reverse complement strand
AGTCCATTCTGTCATCATTACCACGTACCACGCACCACGCACCACGAACTACGTACCAACAGGGCGGACACATGGGTCCGCCCCTACGACGGGATAACACACATTACGAGCCACGACTACAGGCCACAAGCCACATGCCGCCTTTTTCCGACTCCCCGGACGAGGCCGGACGCGCCGGCTGAGCTGAGATCCGGGGCCCATGCCGAGAGAGAAGCCGATGTTCTGTTGCCTCTGACGCGCAAATGCTGGAACGTAGGGGAAGGTTTGAAACCTTCCCCTACCGGTTAAGAGCCGAAAACTGAGCATGGTGTTTCTACTGGCCACAGGCCACGAGCCACTGGCCATCCCATCACCACGCACCACGTACTACGCACCACGTACACGCAGGGGCGGACGCACTGGTCCGCCCCTGCGTCGAGATGAACCACAAGCCACGAGCCACAAGCCACTTGCCGGTTTCAAAACCCCCACCCCGGCCCTCCTCAAAGGGGAGGAAGATTTGTTTCGTGGACCATAGGCTTGCCTAGGCCGCCGGCCTTCCCCAGGGCGGGAGCCGACGGCCGCCAGCTTGGTTCGCTACCCGCGCACCACCAGGTTGACCAGCTTGCCGGGCACGTAGATCTCTTTGACCAGCTCCTTGCCCTCGAGGTAGCGACGAACGTTTTCCTGTTCCTTGGCGAGCTCGAGAGCCTCTTCCTTGGAGATGTCGGCCGGAACCTCCAGGCGGGCGCGCACCTTGCCGTTGACCTGCACCACCAGCGTTATGGTGTCGGCCGCCAGGGCGCTTTCGTCGTAATCGGGCCAGCGGGCGTCGAAGACCGAGTTCTCGTAGAAACGGTGCCAGAGCTCTTCGGCAATGTGCGGCGCAAAGGGGGCCAATAGTTGCAGATAAGAGAGAACGGCGCTCTTGTAGACGGCGTTGGGCTCGTTGCCTTTGCGGAAGTCGTAGAGGGCGTTCAAAAGCTCCATCAAAGCGGCGATGGCGGTGTTGAAGCGCAGCCCTTCGATGTCGCCGGTGACCTTTTTGATGGTCTGGTTGAGCTTGCGGTAGAGCTCTTTGTTGGCGCCTTCCAGAGCACCGGGGTCGAAGCCGGCGGAGAGGGTTTTTAGCGCCTCTTCGTCTTCGACGACGCGCCGCCAAACGCGATTGAGGAAGCGCCAGGCGCCCTGCACACCCTCCTCGGTCCAGATCATCTCCTTTTCCGGCGGGGCGGCGAAGAGAATGGTCACGCGGGCGATGTCGGCCCCCTGCTCGCGCACGAAGGGCCCCACCATCACGCCGTTGCCCAGCGACTTGCTCATTACCGCCGGTTTCCAAAAGTGCGTCGTGCCGTCTTCGTGCGGGCGCAACTCGGCGCCCATCTTCTTGACTTCGTCCAGCGTCAGCTCGGCGCTTTCCAGCTCGAGGCGTATGCGCGCCTCCTCGCTGAGCCGCACGCGCTCGCCCTCGACCTCGACCGGACCGTAGTCGGTCCAGCCCATGACCATGCCCTGGGTGAACAGGCGCTCGAAGGGCTCGTCCACCCCGACCATCTTCTGATCGTGGAAGAACTTGGTGAAGAAGCGCGAGTAGAGCAGGTGCAGCACCGCGTGCTCGATGCCGCCGATGTACTGGTCGACGGGCATCCAGTAGTCGGCCTTGTCGCGGGCGAAGGGCAGCCGCTCGTTGTGGGCGTCGGTGTAGCGCAGGTAATACCACGACGAGTCGAAGAAGGTGTCCATGGTGTCGGCGTCGCGCCGGGCGGGACCGCCGCACTTGGGGCAGGTAGTGTTCAGGAACTCCGGGTGCGCCTCGAGCGGGCTCTTGCCCTGGGGACGGATCTGTTCGACGTCGCTGATCTCGGGCAGCACCACCGGAAGTTGGTCTTCGGGCACCGGCACCACCCCGCACTTCTCGCAGTGAACCATGGGGATGGGCGTGCCCCAGTAGCGCTGGCGACTGATCAGCCAGTCGCGCAGGCGGAAGGTGACGGTGGCCTCACCGAGGCCGCGTTCCTTGAGCCAGGCGGTGACTCGCTTCTTGCCTTCTTCGTTCGCCAGTCCGTCGAACTCGCCCGAGTTGATCATTACGCCGGGGCCGTCGTAGGCGGCCTGCAAAGGCTCGGGCAGGTCCGCGTCTGCCGGCTTGATGACCGGGACGATCTCGAGCCCGAACTTTTTCGCGAACTCGAAGTCGCGCTGGTCGTGGGCAGGCACGGCCATGATGGCGCCGGTGCCGTAGCCGTATAGCACGTAGTCGGCGGTCCAGATGGGCACCTTGCGGCCGTTGACCGGGTTGATGGCGTAGGCGCCGGTGAAGACGCCGGTCTTCTCGCGGTCCTCGGTCTGGCGCTCGATCTCGCTCTTGAGCTGCGCGGCGCGCACGTACTCCTCCACCGCGGCACGCTGCTCGGGGGAGGTTATCTCGAGCGTCAGCGGATGCTCGGGCGCGATGACCATGAAGGTGGCCCCAAAGAGGGTGTCGGGGCGGGTGGTGAAGACCTCGAGCGCCTCCTCGCGCCCCTCGAGCGCGAAGCGGACCGTGGCCCCCTCGCTGCGGCCGATCCAGGCCCGCTGCATGGCTTTTACCTTTTCGGGCCAGTGCTCCAGCTTGTCCAGGTCTTTTAGCAGCCTGTCGGCGTAGGCGGTGATCTTCAAATACCACTGCTCGAGGCTCTTCTTCTCGACCAGGGTGTCTTCGTGGCGCCAGCAGCGCCCCTCGACGACCTGTTCGTTGGCCAGCACCGTCTGACACTTGGGGCACCAGTTGACCAGACCGCCGGCGCGGTATACCAAGCCCGCTTTGTACATCTGGATGAATATCCACTGGTTCCAGCGGTAGTAGTCGGGGGTGCAGGTGGTTACCTCGCGGTCCCAGTCGTAGAGGATACCCATCAGGTTGAGCGATTCCTTGGCGCGGGAGATGTTGTCGAAGGTCCACTCGGCCGGGTGCTTGCCGAACTTGAGGGCGGCGTTCTCGGCGGGCAGGCCGAAGGCGTCCCAGCCCATGGGGTGGAGTACGCTGTAGCCCTGCTGTTTCTTGAAGCGGGCCAGAGCGTCGCCCATGGTGTAGTTCTTCAGGTGGCCCATGTGCAGGTCGCCCGAAGGGTAGGGAAACATCTCCAGAACGTAGTATTTCTCGCCCTCTTCGCGGGCCTTCATCAGGCCGCGTTCCTCCCAGAAACGCTGCCATTTGGGCTCGATCTCGTGGGGGTTGTATTTGCTCATCGTTCCTCCATGAAAAACCCTCTCACGGCACGGGGAGGGAGCCGGGTAAGGCAGCCCCCTCAGACGCGGGATAGGTCGCGGCGCGTCATCTCGTATGAGTATACGACCCCCGGGCGGCCTGAACAATCGGCGAACGGGCGTGGTATACGTAAAAAAGTACAAGGGGGATCTATGAAAAAACTCTTTGCCGTTTTTACGCTGGCGTTACTCCTGTTGCTCGCCGCCTGCGGCGGCGCCAAGCCGACCGCCTACGGGCCAAAGCCGCGCCTGTCCCAGACGGCGGCGCTCAGCGCCCAAAGCGCCCCGGACGTGGTGCTCTTCGCGGTTTCGGGACGCTGCGGCGTGCCCTGCAGCGGCGCTCCCGACGATAATTACGACTACCTAACCGGCCGCGGCACCGCGGACGCGGTGGCCCAGGCTTTTCGCGACCTCGGCAAGAGCGTGCTGGTGCTCGGCTACAGCTCGCATCTCTTCAATCACTACTCGTCCATCAGCAACGCTTACGAATACGGCTTCTTGCAGCTCGAAGCCGACTTTGGCTGGGTGCGCAGCAACTGGCCCGGCGCCCGCCGCGTGCTGCTGGCCCACTCCCACGGCACCAACTGGACCCACGACCTCCTGCGGGCCCATCCGGGTTGGACGGTTGACTATTTGATAGACCTCGACGGCATCTGTGCCCTTTGGGAAGACGACAACGAAGACGACTTCGACTACTTCTACAGCCACTACGGCAACCCCTGGCCGGTTGACCTGTCCAAGAGCTGCGATATCGAGCCCATCAAGAAACACTGGTGGGGCACCAGCAAGTACAGCGCCAAGGACGTAGCCTACCCGGGCGCGACTTACAACCTGGAGGTGCAGTCGGCGCGGCTCTTGGCCTCGAGCGTGACCACTCAGGGGAACACCAGCCTGGTCTACGACTACACCGACAACCTCCGCCTCGACGCCGGCCGCGACCGCATCTGGACCTTCGTAGCCGACGAGAACCACAGCGGCATCACCTACCCGGGCTCGAGCGCGTTGCAGTGGATCGTAAACGAGATCCACGCCATCGGCCTGCCTTGAATACTAGTGACCAGACCGCCGCCGCAGCCAACGCTGCGGCGGTTTT
>JALVWZ010000047.1 GCA_027023115.1 Thermaceae bacterium | reverse complement strand
CCGCTCCCTGGATGGCCTGGCTCCTTTAGAGTTCCTGGCTATGATGCAAGGGGAGTTGGTCCCCGAGGGTGGGGAGTCTCAGATGTAGTGGCCAATTACATTTCGTTGACGCCGCATAAGCAGCGGCGGTAGCATGAGCACGATATGGCGCTGTGCGCGACTACCGCCAGATAAGGCAGCGGGCAAGCTCGCTGCCGGGCCCGCATGGAGCGGGCCGTTCTTTTGGAGGAATCATGAAGGTTCGCCTGCCGGATGGAAAAGAACTGGAGTTGCCCGCCGGGGCCACGGCGGGGGAAGTTGCCAAGCAGATAAGCCGCAGCCTGGCCAAGGAGGCCGTGGGCGCCATCGTCGACGGCGAGCTATACGACCTCTTCAAACCGCTGCCCGAGGGCGCCGAGGTGAGGATAATCACCCGCAAGGACCCGGAGTTCCAGCAGCTCTTCCGCCACACTCTGGCGCACGTCATGGCCCAGGCGGTCAAGGAATACTTTGCCGAAAAGGGCTACGACCCCGAGCAGGTAAAGCTGGGCGTGGGGCCGGTGATCGAAAACGGCTTTTACTATGACATAGACGCTCCCGAACCCATTTCCGACGCCGACCTGCCGGAGATCGAAAAACGGATGCAGCGGATTATCAAGCGCAACCTGCCGCTCCGGCGTTACGTGCTGCCGCGCCAGGAGGCCTTGGCGCGCTTTCGCGGCAAGGACCCTTACAAGACCGAACTGATCGAAGACCTGCCCGAAGGCGAAGAGATCAGCTTTTACGAACAGGAAGGCTTTACCGACCTCTGTCGGGGCCCGCACGTGCCCAGCACCGGCAAGATACCGCCCCACTTCAAGCTGACCCACGTGGCCGGGGCCTACTGGCGGGGCGACGAGTCGCGCCCCATGCTGCAGCGCATCTACGGGGTGGCCTTCCGCTCCAAAGAGGAGCTGGAGCACTACCTCTGGCAGCTGGAGGAGGCCAAGAAGCGCGACCACCGCCGCCTCGGCAAGCAGCTCGAGCTCTTCCACATCGACCCGATGGTCGGTAAGGGTTTGGTTCTCTGGCTGCCCAAGGGCAACGTCCTGCGCGAGGAGTTGATCGCGTTCATGCGCGAGGAGCAGACGAAGCGTGGCTACCAGCTGGTCACAACCCCCCACATTGGCAGCCTGGAGCTCTACAAGACCAGCGGCCACTACCCCTACTACGCCGAAAGCCAGTTCCCGCCGATGGAGCTGGAAGACGGCGAGGCCTACCTGCTCAAGCCCATGAACTGCCCGCACCACGTGCGCATCTACGCCATGCGCCCGCGCAGCTACCGCGAGCTGCCGCTCAGGATGGCCGAGTTCGGCACCGTGTACCGCTTCGAGCAGTCAGGCGAGCTGCACGGCCTGACGCGGGTGCGCGGTTTTACCCAGGACGACGCCCACATCTTCTGCACCCCCGAGCAGGTAAAGGAGGAGTTTTTGGGCGTGCTCGATTTGACCCTCAAGGTCTTCGGCGCGCTGGGGATGGGCGACTTCCGCGTGCGCATCGGCGTGCGCGACCCGGAGTCGGACAAGTACGTGGGCGACGCCGAGCGCTGGGCGGTGGCCGAGCGGCAGATTCAGGAGGCCTGTGAGGAGGCGGGGCTCGAGTACACCATCGAAGAGGGCGACGCCGCCTTCTACGGCCCCAAGCTCGACTTCGTCGTCAAGGACGTGTTGGGTCGCGAGTGGCAGCTGGGCACCATCCAGGTGGACTACAACCTCCCCGAGCGCTTCGACATTAGCTACAAGGGGCCCGACGGCGAGCCCCACCGGCCGGTGATGATCCACCGCGCTCCCTTCGGCAGCCTCGAGCGCTTCATCGGCATCCTCATCGAGCACTTCGCCGGCGAGTTCCCGCTGTGGCTGGCGCCGGTGCAGGTCGTGGTCGTGCCCATCACCGACCGCCACGTGGAATACGCCCGCAAGGTCCGGGCCGGGCTGGAAGCCGCCGGGCTGCGCGTCGAAGTGGACGACCGCCCCGAGCGCATGAACGCCAAGATACGCGACGCCGAAACCCAGAAGGTGCCGGTAATCTTGGTGGTCGGCGACAAGGAGCAGGAAGAGGGCACCGTGGCCGTGCGCGACCGCCGCAGCGGCGAACGGGCGAACAAGCCGCTGGCCGCGGTCGTCGCCGAGCTTGGCGAGAGGGTGCGGGAGAGGAAGTAAGGCCCATGCGGGCGCGTTCAACGCTTTTTACCCTTTACACCGAGCTGGTCTACCCGGGCGACACCGTCTGGGTGGGCCGGTTGGTGCGCTGGATGGACCTGCTCGGCTTTAGCGAACCGGCGGTGCGGGCGGCGGTTTCGCGCTCGGCGGCGCGGGGCTGGATAGTTCCGGAAAGGCGCGGCCGCCGCGCATACTACCGCCTCAGTCCGCGCGTTTCCTGGCAGGTGCGGCAGGTGCGCCGCCGCCTGTGCGACGCCAAGGGCGATAGCTGGGATGGCCGCTGGCGGACGCTGGTTTACGCGGTCCCCGAGGGCTTGCGCAGCCAGCGCGACAAGTTTCGCAACGAGCTGGTGCTGCTCGGTTACGGCACGCCGGCGCCGGGCGTTTGGATAAGCCCCAGCGCCGACCTGGAGGCCACCGCCGAGCTGATCAGCTACTACGAGCTGGGCCCTTACGTGGAGGTATTTCTCGCCGAAAGGCTGGGCAGCGAGCCGGTGGAGCGGCTGGTGGAGCGCACCTTCCACCTGGAAGAGGCCGAAGAGCGCTACGCCGCGCTGGCGCAGAGGCTGAGCGCCATCCCCGCCGATCCGGAGCCGGAAGAGGCCTTCGTGGAGCTGGTGCGTCTGGTGCACGAGGCCCGCAAGGTCCTCTTCTACGATCCGGGTCTGCCGCCACAGCTGGCCCCCGCGGGCTTTGGGGGCGCGCGCGTGCTGGCCCGCTTTGCCGCGGCCCGCGAACGTCTGCGCCGGGCCGCCGGCGACCTGATAGAGCCCTGAGCTAAAATATAGGCATGAAAAAGGCTGCAATTGCCGCTTCGGTAGCCTTGCTGTTCTTGCTGACCGGCTGTTTGCCGGTCGCCAGCCTGCAAATGGCCCGGCCGCTCAACGGCCATGGCGTCACCTTTGGCCTTACCGCGGTCGCCGGGAGCGGCGATCAGCCAAGCGTGGCCGCGCTTCCGTACGTCGCTTACGCCTGGGGGAACGGTAGCACCGAGTTCAGCGTTTCCACCCAGGTGGGCTTGCGTGGCGGAGTAAAGCAGCAGATTGCCAGCGGCGTCAGCATAGCCGGCGGGCTGACCATACCCTGGCTGATATTCAGCGAGGGTATGAGCTTTACCGCCGACGCCGCCCTACTCTACGAACCAACGCCCGGTCTTACGCTGGCTGGGCGCGGCATGTACGCCTACCTCGGCGCCGAGCTGGGCAACGCCTGGCTGGGCGGCGCGAGCCTTACCTACGCCTACCAAGACTGGCTCTTCGAAGGCGGCCTGCTCTTCTCGCAGGAGGGGAGACCGCTATTCAGTGTTTCCGCTGCTTACCATTTCTAGCGCGCCTGAAGCGTTCGCTCAGCTCGCGGTAGCGCTCGGCCACCTTGCGCTCCCACCCCTCGCCGCGCGGATCGAAAAAGCGCACCTGCTCCAGCGGTTCGGGCAGGTAGCTCTGGGCAAAGCTGCCTTCCGGGTCTTCGTGGTAGTAGGCGTAGCCTTTGCTGTAGCCCAGCTCCTTCATCAACTTGGTGGGGGCGTTGCGCAGGTGCAGCGGCACCTGGGCGTCGGGATGGGTTTCCGTGGCCCGGCGTGCGGCGGCGAAGGCGCGGTAGACCGAGTTCGACTTGGGCGCCAGCGCCAGGTAAACGGTGGCTTGGGCCAGCGCCAGCTCTCCCTCGGGGCTGCCCAGCAGCTGGTAGGCTTCCACCGCCGCCAGCGCCTGCCGCAGCGCTCCCGGGTCGGCCAGGCCCACGTCTTCGCTGGCCATGCGCACCAGCCGACGGCCCACGTAGAGCGGGTCCACGCCGCCGGCGAGCATCCGCGCCAGGTAGTAGAGCGCGGCGTCCACGTGCGAGCCGCGCACGCTCTTGTGCAGGGCGCTTATCAGGTCGTAAAAGGCCTCGCCACCCTTGTCGAAGACCGGTTGCCCGGCACCCAGCGCCTCCCGAGCGGCGTCGAGGTCTACGCGGCCGCCGCCCAGCTCGGCGGCCAGCTCCAGCGCGTTGAGGGCGCGGCGGGCGTCGCCCATCGCGGCGGCGGCGATGAGGCGCAGGGCTTCTTCACTGGCCTCCGCTTCGGGCAGACCGGTGGAGGAGAGCAGCGCCCTTTCCAGGACCTTCATCAGGTCGTCCTCGCCCAGGGCCTTGAGTACGTATACCCGCGCCCGCGAGCGCAGCGCCGGGTTTACCT
>JALVWZ010000046.1 GCA_027023115.1 Thermaceae bacterium | reverse complement strand
CAAAAGCCGTAGGAATCGACCTGGGAACGACCAACAGCGTTATCGCGACGATGGAGGGCGGTCAGCCCGTCGTCTTGGAAAATGCCGAAGGCGAACGCACCACCCCCTCGGTGGTGGCCTTCAAGGAAGGTGAAACCCTGGTAGGGCGGCTAGCCAAGCGCCAGGCGGTGCTCAACCCCGAAGGAACCATCTTCGAGGTCAAGCGCTTCATCGGCCGCCGCTGGGAGGAGGTGCAGGAAGAGGCCCAGCGCGTACCCTACCGGGTCGAGAAGGGCCCGGACGGCGGCGTGCGCATCCGCGTGGGTGACAAGCTCTACACCCCCGAAGAGATCAGCGCCTTCATCCTGCGCAAGCTGGTGAGTGACGCCAGCAAGAAACTCGGTCAGGAAGTCAAGAAGGCGGTCATCACCGTACCCGCCTACTTCAATAACAGCCAGCGCGAGGCCACCAGCAACGCCGGCAAGATCGCCGGGCTCGAGGTCCTCCGCATCATCAACGAGCCCACCGCGGCGGCGCTGGCCTACGGCCTCGACAAGAAGGGCAGCGAGACGGTGCTGGTCTTCGACCTGGGCGGCGGCACCTTCGACGTGACCGTGCTCGAGGTCGGCGAGGGCGTCTTCGAGGTCAAGTCGACCGCCGGCGATACCCACCTGGGCGGCTCCGACATGGACCACAAGATCGTCGACTGGCTCGCCGAGGAATTCAAGAAGGAGCATGGCGTGGACCTGAAGGCCGACCGGCAGGCGCTGCAACGCCTGATCGAAGCCGCCGAGAAGGCCAAGATCGAGCTCTCCAGCACGCCGGAGACTACGATCAGCCTGCCCTTCATCGCCATCGACCCCACCAGCAAGACCCCGCTGCACCTGGAGAAGAAGCTCACCCGCGCCAAGTTCGAGGAGCTGATTCAGGACCTGCTCAAGCGCATCCGCGGTCCGGTGGAGCAGGCGCTCAAGGACGCCGGCCTGAGCGCCAACCAGCTCGACGAGGTAATCCTGGTTGGCGGCGCCACCCGCGTGCCGGCGGTGCAGCGGATCGTCAAGGAGATGCTGGGCAAGGAGCCCAACAAGCAGGTCAACCCCGACGAGGCGGTGGCCCAGGGCGCGGCCATCCAGGCGGGCGTCCTCACCGGCGAGGTGGAAGACGTAGTGCTCCTCGACGTCACTCCGCTCAGCCTGGGCGTGGAGACCAAGGGCGGCGTGATGACCGTGCTCATCCCGCGCAACACCACCATCCCCACCCGCAAGTGCGAGACCTTCACCACCGCCGAGCACAACCAGACCGCGGTGGAGATCCACGTCTTGCAGGGCGAGCGGCCGATGGCCGCGGCCAACAAGTCGCTGGGTCGCTTCAAGCTCGAGGGCATCCCGCCCATGCCCGCCGGCGTTCCGCAGATCGACGTCTGCTTCGACATCGACGCCAACGGCATCCTGCACGTGACGGCCAAGGAGAAGACCACCGGCAAGGAGGCCTCGATCAAGATCGAGAACACCACCACTCTCTCCGAGGAGGAGATCGAACGGATGGTCAAGGAGGCCGAGGCCCACGCCGAGGAAGACAAGAAGCGCAAGGAGCACATCGAGCTGAAGAACAACCTCGACACCGCCCGCATCCAGGCCGAGCGCCTGCTGGAGGAGAAGCCCGTCGAGGGCGAGCCCAAGAACTGCTTGCAAGCGGCGATTGACAAGGCCAAGGAGCTGGTGGAGAAAGACGCCGGCGACGACGAGCTCAAGTCGGCCACCGAAGAACTGCTGGCCGCCATCCAGGCCTACGAACAGGCCGCGGGCGCGGCGCAGCAACCCGGCAGCGAGCAGCAGGCCGCCGCGGACCAGGGCGACGACGTAATCGACGCCGACTTCAAGCCGGCCGACTAAGCGGCCTTGGGCGCGGGCGCAAAGCGCCCGCGCCCGCCCCTGGAGGGTGAGCCATGAGCAAGAAGAAAACGCCCCAGCCCAACAACGCTAACGACCCGAAATATGGCGCCCGCGCCGCCGAGGAAGAGGTGGCCCGCGAGGCGGAAAAGGTAGCCGCCGAGCTGGAGCGCGCCGAGGGCGAGCTGGAGCGGGCGCGGAAGGAAGTAGAAACCTTGAAGGACAAGTACATGCGCCTGCTGGCCGACTTCGACAACTACCGCAAACGGATGCAGGCCGAGGTGGAGGCCGCCCGCCGCGAAGGCGAGGTCAAGGCCATCCGCGCCATCCTGCCCGTTTTGGACGACCTGGAACGGGCCCTCGAGCACGCCGGCGCCAACCCCGAAACCATCGCCGAAGGGGTGCGGGCCGTCCACCAAGGCTTCCAGCGCATCCTCAGCGGTCTGGGCGTGGAGGCGGTCCCCGGCGCGGGCGAGCCCTTCGACCCCAACTACCACGAGGCCATCGGCGTCGTCGAAGGCGAGGAAGACGAGAAAGTAGCCGAGGTCTACCAGAAGGGATACCGCTACGGCGAGCAGCTGATCCGCCCGGCAAGGGTGGCGGTAACAAAAAAGAAGGAGGTGGGAGGTGGGAAGTAGGAGGTAGGTATTTTCCCACGCCCCACATCCCACATCCCACACCCTACAAACCATGGAATACAAAGACTACTACGCCATACTAGGAGTGCCGCGCACGGCCAGCGAAGACGAGATCAAGCGGGCCTACCGCAAGCTGGCGCGTAAGTACCACCCGGACGTCAACAAAGACCCGGGCGCCGAGGAGAAGTTCAAGGAAATCGGCGAGGCTTACGCGGTCCTCTCGGACCCCGAGAAGCGCAAGATATACGACCAGTACGGCACCACCCAGGCCCCGCCGCCGCCACCGCCGGGCGGCTGGCACGTCGAGGGCAACCCGCAGGACTTTTCCGACTTCTTCCAGACCCTCTTCGGCGGCGGCCTGGGAGACCTCTTCGGCGCGAGCACCCGGCGCACGGCGCGGGGTCCGCGGCGCGGGCGCGACTACGACGCCGAGATAGTCCTGCCGCTGGAGGTGGCCTATCACGGTGGCGAACAGACCATTCAGATAAACGGCGAACGCCTGACCGTGACGATCCCCAAGGGGGTGCGCCCCGGCCAGCGGATCCGCCTGCCCGGCAAGGGCGGCCCCGGCCAGCCCCCGGGCGACCTCTACCTGACCGTGCGGCTGGCGCCCAGTCCCACCTTCCGCCTCGAGGGCGACGACGTATACACGACCGTAGACGTCCCCGCGCCGGTGGCGGTGGTGGGTGGCAAGGTGCGGGTGCCCACCCTCGATGGCTTCGTCGAGCTGACCATTCCACCGCGCACCCAAACCGGCCGTAAGCTGCGCTTGCGCGGTAAGGGTTGGCCAAAACGCGGCGGCGGCCGCGGCGACCAGTTCGCCGAGGTGCGGGTGGTGGTCCCCGAGCACCCCACGGCCGAAGAAGAGCGCCTCTACCGTGAGCTGGCCGAGCTACTCAAGAAGCGGGGGGTGGTCAAATGAACGCTTTGATGCTTAGCGAACGCTACCCCGCGGCGCTCTTGGAACGCGAGGGTCTGGCCATCTCGACCATCCGCGCTTACGTGGAGATTGGCTTCGTGGAGCCGCTCGAAATAGGCGGCGAGTGGTACTTCAGCCGCACGGAAGTGGAGCGGCTCTACCGCGCCGAGCGCATTCGCCGCGAGCTGGGCGCCAACCTGATTGGCGCGGCGCTGGTAGTGGAGGTGCTCGAGCGCTTCGGTTCCTGAACTTGCGTTCACACTCCTGGCAAGGGGCCCGCGGGCCCCTTGCACTTTTCTAAGGGCGGCGCGGCGATATACTTAAACATGGATTTGCAGCTTTACAAGCGTATTTTGGCGGTGGCTCGCGGCGACGCCGCGGCCGACTTGCTGCTCGAGAACGCCCGCGTGGTGGACGTACTGGGCGGTCGGGTAATCCCTGGCAACGTTGCCATAGTGGCGGGCTACGTAGCCGGAGTGGGCGACTACCGCTCCGCCAACCGGCGCGAGGACCTGAGCGGAGCCTACCTGGCGCCCGGTTTTATCGACGCCCACGTGCACCTCGAGTCGAGCATGGTGCGCCCGGCGGAGTACGCCCGCGCGGTCGTCCCGCGCGGGACCACCACGGTCGTCAGCGACCCCCACGAAATAGCCAACGTTACCGGTCTGGCCGGCATCAAATACATGCTGGCCGCCAGCGAGGGGTTGCCGCTGGACGTGCTGGTCAACCTGCCAAGTTGCGTGCCCGCCTCGCACCTTTCCAGCAGCGGCGCCCGCCTCAGCGCCGCCGACCTGCAAACCTTCACAGGTCACCCGCGGGTGCTGGGCCTGGCCGAGTTCATGAACGTCCCCGGCGCGGTCAACGCCGAGGCCGACGCGGTGGAAAAGCTGCTCGCCTTCCGGGGTCGCCCCATAGACGGACACGCCCCCGCCGTGC
>JALVWZ010000045.1 GCA_027023115.1 Thermaceae bacterium | reverse complement strand
AACCTGGGCCGCTGGGTGGAGGGGATAGCCGCCCGCGTGAATAAACATGAAACGGTCAGCGAGCTGGCGCAGTACGCCGGCGTGCCGGTGGTAAACGCCCTCTCCGACGCCCACCATCCCTTGCAGGCGCTGGCCGACCTGCTCACTTTACGGGAGCGCTTTGGCCGGCTCGAGGGGCTGCGGCTGGCGTACGTGGGCGACGGTAACAACGTCCTGGCTTCGCTGCTCGAGGCGGCGGCGCTGGCTGGCGTGGAGGTCGTCGTGAGCACCCCGGAGGGCTACGAGCCGCCCGCGGAGCTGATGGCAAAAGCGGGAGCCAGCCTGGTGCGCGACCCGCACCAAGCGGTTGCGGGAGCCGACGCCGTTTACACCGACGTTTGGGTTTCGATGGGACAGGAAGAAGAAACCCAAAGGCGCCTGCGCGACTTCCGCGGCTACACCGTCACCCCCGAGCTCATGCAGAGCGCCGGCGAACAGGCCGTGTTCATGCACTGCCTGCCGGCGCACTACGGCGAAGAGGTGGTCGAAGAGGTGGTCTACGGCCCGGCAAGCGTGGTATTCGATCAGGCCGAAAACCGTCTCCACACCGCCAAGGCGGTGCTCGCCGATCTGGTTGGAGGGCGCTAGTGATCAAGGTGGCCATCCTGGGCGCCAGCGGCTACGGCGGCTCCGAGCTGATCCGCCTGCTCAGGAAGCACCCGCAGGCCGAGCTGGTAGGTTTCAGCAGCCGCGCCTACGCTGGCCGGCCGCTCTCGGCGGCCTGGCCGCACATAGACCTGCACACTCCCTTTGCCGAGGTGGAAGAGGCCATAGCCGAGGCGGAACTGGTATTCATGGCCTTGCCGAACGGTATCGCCATGGAGCTGGCCCCCCGGCTACTGGCCGAGGGGCGGCGGGTAATTGACCTCTCGGGCGATTTCCGCCTGCCGCCCGAGGTGTACCGTTCCTGGTACGGCATCGAGCACAAGAACCCGGGCTTTTTCGAAAGAGCCCGTTACGGTCTTCCCGAGCTCTATCGCCGCGAGCTGCCCGGGGCCGAGCTGGTGGCTAACCCCGGCTGCTACGTTACCGCGGCCACGCTGGCGCTTGCACCCCTGGCCGCGCTGGGCTGGGACGAGGACGTAGCAGTAAGTGCCATGAGCGGCGTTTCCGGAGCCGGGCGTGACGCCGGCGGTACCGCTTTTGCCGAGGTGAACGAAAACCTGCGTCCCTACAAGCCGGCCGGAGCGCACCGCCACACCGCCGAGATCGAGCGGAACCTGGCTCAGGTGCGCGCCCAGGGGCGCTGGCCGGTTACCCACGGCGAGTTGCGTTCGCGGCCGCTTTCCTTCAACCCGCACCTGGTGCCGATGACGCGCGGAATCCTGGTCAGCGCCTTCGTCAAGCCGGGCCGGCGCTTGAGCGCCGCCGACTTGCAGGAGGCCTACGGTGAGTTTTACCAGGCCGAACCCTTCGTGCGCCTCACCGAAGAACTGCCGCAAACGAAGGGCGTCTATGGAGCCAATACCGTATGGATAAGCCCCCGCTACGACGAGCGCGCTGGCACAATCGTGGTCTTCGCGGCCATTGACAACCTGGTAAAGGGTGCGTCCGGGCAGGCGGTGCAGAACATGAACGTCGTCTACGGCTTCGAAGAGTCGTCGGGCCTGGACCGGCACGGCCTCTGGCCCTAGAGGAGGAGCAATGGAACTTCCGGCAGGTTTCAAGGCGGGGGCTACCGCCAGCGGCATCAAGCCCAGCGGCAAGCCCGACCTGGGGTTACTGGTTGGCGACACTCCGCTTGACTGGGCCTACGCGGCCACCACCAACCTGGCGGCTGCGCCCTGCGTGCTGCGGGGACGGAACCTGGTCGCCGCCGACGGGGCGTTGCGGGCCTTGCTGGTCAACTCGGGCAACGCCAACTGCGCGACTGGCGCGGAGGGGGTGGCGGCCGACCTGCGCATGGCCGATCTAGCGGCCGAAATGCTGGGGGTAGAGCCGGAAGCGGTACTCACCGCCTCAACCGGCGTCATCGGCGTTCCTCTGCCCGTCGAGAAGATAGAGGCGCACTTACCCGAAATCCATCTTTCGACCGAGATAGACGCCTTTGCCGAGGCGATCTTGACCACCGATACCCGCGTCAAGCTGAGCGAGCAACGCCTGCCCGGCGGCGCGCGCCTGGTCGGCGTAGCCAAGGGCAGCGGCATGATTCACCCCAACATGGCCACCATGCTGGCCTACTTGCTGACCGATGCCCCCCTACCCGCGGGCGAGCCGCGTCAGCGCTGGGGAGCGGTGGTGGACGGTACTTTCAACCAGGTAACAGTAGACGGCGATACCTCGACCAACGACATGGCCGTGCTCATTTCCAGCGGTCTGGCAAGGCCCGTTCCCGCAGAACTATTTTGGGAGGCGGCGGAAGCGGTGGCCCGCGATCTGGCGCGGCAGATCGCCGCCGACGGCGAGGGCGCGGAAAAGTTGATAACCGTGCGGGTCGCGGGCGCCGCCAGCGACCAGGAGGCCCGCCTGGCGGCGCGCGCGGTGGCGGCGAGCGCGCTATGGAAGGCGGCGGTGCACGGTAACGATCCCAACTGGGGGCGCATCTTGGCGGCGCTGGGCTATTCGGGGGCGCGATTCGAGCCGGAGCGCTGCCGGATCGACTTGCAAAAAACGACCATCTACGACGGCGGCGCGGTTCCCTTCAACGGGGTGGCGCTCTCCCAGGCAATGCAGGCCGCCGAGGTGGTGGTCGAAGTGGACCTGCGCGCCGGCGAGGGGACCGGCGAGGCCTGGGGCTGCGACTTGACCGAGGAGTACGTGAAAATAAACGCCGAATATACGACTTAGATGAGAAAGTTCGGGCCGGGGCGACAACCAGGAAAATACCGCTTTAGAAGGTACTTTAGACCCGCTTGCTATGCTATACTCTTATAAGCAGCATGATTACGCGGAGGTGATGTTATGAGAAAAGCAGTCTTGATAGCTGGTTTGATGATGGCCCTTTCGTTCGCTTCGGCTAAGTCCTACTTTGGCGTGTTTACGGGCTACCCCGAGGCCATTGGCGTACAGTACACCATGGACAGCGGTATGCGCTTCAGCCTCGGACTGCCGGTGTTTGGTGGCTTCGGCGTGGCGGGTTCTGCCGATATGATCCTGGGTAATGGTGACCTCGGCGTCGAGAACATGGACCTCGGCTACTACTACGGCGCTGGCCTCTCGGCGTTCTTTGTTAACTACTACTACCTTGGTAGTGACGTAGGCGCCAACTTCCATGGTCTGGGCGGCGTGGAATGGTTGATTCCCAACACCAACTTCGGCGTCTTCTGGGAGGCGCAGCT
Organism: Thermaceae bacterium; assembly: GCA_027023115.1. Lineage (GTDB taxonomy): Bacteria > Deinococcota > Deinococci > Deinococcales > Marinithermaceae > Oceanithermus. The sequence goes on along the minus strand of JALVWZ010000045.1, from coordinate 1,091 downwards.
TGGTGTGGAGTTTGGTTCTATAACGGGCTTCGGACCTTTCTTCGGCGGCCGTTTTGGCTTGAACTTCCGCTAGAGAACAAAGGCAACCAAACTAAAGGCCCGCATGCGGGCCTTTAGTTTGGTTCGATTGACGATGATATCCGATATGCACAAGAATAATAAGTGGAGGTGAGCATTGTGAAACGGCTGTTGTTCGTCGTCAGTTTAGCGGTGCTTATCGGAATAGCCTCGGCGCAGGGATCTCAGCAGCCCAAGTTCAGCATCGCGCTGGACATGCCTACTTTTTCGTGGGTCAGCGCCAACGACGATGGCTCGGTAACGTCGCTATTTGGTTTCAATCTTGCGCTCGGTGCCAGCTATCGCTCATACTTTTCCCCTCTGGGAGAAAATCAAGGGGCAGGTTTTTGGGAGGTCGGCACCATCCTCCTATTGGACCCGTACGTTGGGGTGGGCTACGACTATCGGGTTGGCAAGTCTCTTTACGTGGGCGCAAGCATAGACCTGTTCCCGATACACCCCTTCTTGTACAGTGGCTTCGGAGTATATTACACACTGATTCCCAACTTGCACATTGGCCTGTATCTCTTCTAATCGGGGGCGTATATCATAGGAGGGTGCGAACGAGCGCCCTCCTATTGTTGATGCTGCCCGCTTTGTTGCTGGCGGGCTGCTCCCGCAGGGGCGACGCCATGGCGCCGTTGCTGGGCATAACCCAGCCGCGCAGCGGGGCGGTTAGCGAGGGGCAGAAGGTTACGGTCACCGGCTACGCCTTCGACGACTCGGGGGTGGTCAGCGTGCGCGCCGACGGGCAGGAAGTATTGCCCGAGCAGGAGACCGGGAAGAACCTGGTCCACTTCGGCTTTCTGGTGGAGGCCAAGAAGGGCGGCAAGCTCGAGCTGAAGGTAGAGGCCCAAGACACCAGCGGTCAGGTACGCAAGCTGACCCTGCCGCTAACGTTGGACACCCAAAAACCCAAGCTGACCCTCGAGCGGGTCGAGCTGACCGAAGACAAGCTGCTGCGCGTAGTCGGCAAGGCCACCGACGACGTGGAGGTGGACCGGGTCGTGGTCAAGTACGGCAAGACCTACAGT
>JALVWZ010000044.1 GCA_027023115.1 Thermaceae bacterium | reverse complement strand
TTCTCCGAGGTGGCCGGCTACCGCCTGCAGCGGCAAAACGAGCCGACCAGCAGACAGGCCGCCTTTCGCGGCCTCTTCTTCGTGGCCGACTTCAACAAGCCGGCGCGGGGGCAGGTGATAGTCCGCCCCGATTCCTGGGACGTGGGCAGGCAGGCCCTGGGCGGCCTGCTCAAGCCGGCGCCGGACGCCGGCGGCCTCGAGCCGGTCCGCATGGAAGACCCGCGCTTCGAACGCTACTTCGCCGTCTACGCCAGCGACCCGGAAACGGCCCACTACGTGCTGACGCCGGTGCTAATGGAGGAGCTGGCCGCCTTCCGCGAAAAGGTGGGCGCGCCGGTGGCCTTCTCGGTGGTCTACGGCAAGCTCTACATGTCGGTGGCGACGCGGCGCAACATGCTCGAGCCGCCCCTTTTCGGGCCGCTGGCCAGCCCCAGCGTATTCCGCGGTTACCTGGAGTACGTAGACCTGTTTCTGTCGCTGGTCGAAAGGCTCGGCCTCGACCGGCGCCTCTGGGGTGACGCAACGTGGCCGTAGATGATTCCTTCGAAATACCGCCGCTGGACGAGTTCATGAAGCGCATGGAAGGTCTGGAAGACCTCCGCAAGCGCTCACGGGCCGCGTTCGGCCGCAACTGGCTCTTCTTTTTGCTGCTGGCGGCGCTTTCGCTGGCGGTCAGCCTGCTATTCATCCGCGGCGTCGCCGGCTGGATGGTCTTCGCCGTGGTCGTCTTTGGCCTGTTCATCTGGCTGCAAGCCAAGAACGGCCGCGCCCTTGCTCCGTACCGCGAAGCCTACAAGAACCAGGTGATGGGGCCGCTGATCGAGGCGGTCCTGCCCGGCTTCGAGCACCAGCCCGACGCGGGAATAGACCAGGAAACCTACCTGGCCAGTCGCCTCTTCCCGACCCGGCCCGACCGCTATTCCAGCGAGGACCGCTTTAGCGGCAAGCTGGCGGGGGTGCCGCTGACCTTCGCCGAGGTACACGCCGAGGAGGAGCAGGAAGACTGCGACGACGACGGCTGCGACAGCCACTACGTGACCATCTTCAAGGGCCTCTTCGCGGTCGCCGAGTTCCCTAAAAAATTCAGCGGCACCGTCCTCGTCTACCCCGACCGCAGCGAAAAACTGCTGGGCCACCTCTCCCGCAGTCTGCAAAAGCTGGGCGGCCGCTTCCGCGGGTTGCAGCTCGTCAAGCTGGAAGACCCGGAGTTCGAGCGGCGCTTCGTGGTGTTCGCCAGCGACCCGGTAACCGCCCGCTACGTCCTCAGCACCAGCCTGATGGAGGCCCTGCGGCGCTTTCGCGACCAGTTCGGGCAGGTCTACGTTTCCTTCATAGACGGCACCCTCTACCTGGCCGCGCCGGTGCGCGAAGACCTCTTCGAACCGCCGCCGGTTTGGCGGCGGGCGGTGGACGTTGGCCGCCTGCGGCGCTACGCCCAGGCGCTGGCGATGATGCGGGCCGTGGTGACCGAGCTGGGCCTCAACGTCCGCATCTGGGGAGAGCGGGCGCTGGAGTAGCTAAACTGGGGGTATGCGCATCTCGCTTACCGTCGCAGAAGCCCTGGCTACCGTCCTGGGACACGCCAGGCCCATCAGCGAACACGAAGAAGTTCCCCTCACCGAGGCCCTCGAGCGGGTGCTGGCTGTCGATCTCGCCAGCAAGGTAGACCACCCCGACGTAGACAACACTGCGGTAGACGGTTACGCCGCCCGCGCCGCCGACACCGCCGGAGCCAGCCGCGAAAAACCGGTGCGGCTGCGCTTGGTGGGTGAGTCGCCCGCCGGCCGCCCCTTCGGCGGCGAGGTGGGTCCGGGCGAGGCGGTTAGCATCTTTACCGGCGCTCCGCTACCCACCGGCGCCGACGCGGTGGTGGCGGTCGAAGACACCGCGCGCGACGGCGAGTACGTGCTCCTCTTTACCCCGGCCACCCCCAAGGACATCCGCGAAAAAGCGCAGGATCTGCGCCGCGGCGAGGTTTATCTGCGCCGCGGCGAGCTGCTCACCCCCGGCCGGGTGGGCCTGGCGGCAGCGATGGGCTACGACCACCTGCCGGTGGTGCGGCGGCCGCGGGTGGGCATCCTCTCTACCGGCGACGAGGTGGTGGAGCCGGGTGCGCCGCTGCCGCCCGGCGGCGTCTACAACTCCAACGCCTACTCGCTGGCGGCCCTGGTGCGCCAGGCAGGCGGCGAACCAATGCTGCTCGGCAAGGCCGACGACAGCGTGGAGGCTCTCAAACAGCGGCTGGCCAGCGCCGGCCGGCTCGACCTGATCCTCACCTCCGGCGGGGTCAGCATGGGTGAGTATGACGTGGTCCGCCACCTGCTCGAGGCCGAAGGCACGATCCACTTCTGGAAGATCCTGCAGCGTCCCGGCGGCCCGCCAATCTTCGCCGAGTACGCCGGCACTCCACTCTTCGGCCTGCCCGGCAACCCGGTGAGCGCGATGGTGGTCTTCTTCCTCTATGGCCGGCCGCTGCTATTCAAAATGCTCGGTCGCAGCGACCCGCCCTACCGGCGTCTGCGGGCCATAGCCGAGGACTTTTTCAAGGGCGCCGGCAAGAAGACGGCCTTCCGCCGCGCCGTGCTCAGCTACGACCCAACCGCCCCCGGTTGCCACCGGGCGCGCACTGTGGGCAACCAGTCCTCGGAGGTGCTGCGCAGCATGGCCGTCGGCAACGCCCTGGTAGTGGTCCCGCCCCATACGAACGTCGAACCGGGGCAGGAGGTGGAGGTAATACCCTTTGGCGAGGTCCTCGGCTGAGGCTGGAACTTTGTCACACCGGGTGTGAGTTAGTCGTGCGGTCCGGAAGCGTCGTTCACGCTATCGCCGCCGCGAGCCTCTTCCCCGTCACCCCAGCAAAAGCCGGGGTCCAGGACCGTTTCGGGGTCGCGGTGAGGGCTTTGCGTCGTCACCGTTGTTTCCTACGATATCCACGAGAAACGGGGATTGCTCCGGTCTGGATTCCTGCTCGCGCGAGCTAAAAGGCTCGCTTGGCTGGAATGACGAAACAGCGGCAAGCAGCCCGTAGCTCGTGGCTTGTAGTTGCGGCTCTTGTCTCGTGGTGCGTTTTATCTCGTCGTAGGGGCGGACCCATGTGTCCGCCCGAACTGCGTGGAGACGTGAGTACGCCTGTGGCTATAGTTCACGAGTTCACGAAACAAGCTCCCTCCCCTTCGCGGAGGGTCGGGGTGGGGGTTTTTTTAGAACTGACAAGCGGCTCGTGGCTCGTTGCTTGTGGAAACACCGCAATACGTGGTTTCGCGCGCCTCCAACGCGGCTTACCCATCTCCTACGCCCCAACCACCACGTACTACACACCACGCACCACGCACAATTCACTTATCCCACATCCCACAACCCATCCACCGCCTACCACGCTCTACGCACCGCTTCCTTCCAGACTTTGCGAACAACGCCTTGGGCTGTTACGGCTAGAGTTCCTCGAAGATCGCCCGCATCTCGGCCAGCAGCGCGTTCAGCCTCTCCTCGTCCACGGGGCAGCCCTCGCAAAAGTACTCGGGCGGGTCTACCACGGTGCGCAGCAGCTTGAGCTGCCAGGTGTGCGCCGCCGGCAGGGTTCGCTCCACCAACTCGAACTGGGAGAGTATCTGCGGCTCGATGAAGTGGGCGATGCTGGGCACCTCGTGGTCCATGAAGACGCGCTCGCCGCCCTCGGCGCGGGTGTAACCGCGCACCAGATAATCGATCACCACCACGTCGGTATCGAAGAAGTGAAAAATCTCGTTGAGGGAGCGCAGCGGGCTTATCTCGCCGCAGGTGGACAGCTCGATGTCTACCCGGAAGCCGAGCAGGCCGTCGGGGTGGGCGAAGTCGGGGTAGGTGTGGGCGGCGATGTGGCTCTTGTCGAGGTGCACGCCGGCGCTGCGCAGCCAGCCCGGGCGCACTTCGCTGGCGGCCTCGTCGGAAAGAAGCAGCAAAGCGCTGGCGCCGTAGGGTTCGTAGTCTTGCTCGCTGGTGCTGAGCACCTCGGCGGCGATGATGTTGGCGATGCGCTCGAGCAGCCCGCGCACCCGCCGCGCCGAGAAGCGCTCGTTAAGGTAAGCGGCGTAGCTCTTCTTCTCGGCCTCGCTGGCGGCCACCACGAAGTCGTAAAAGCTAAAGCTGAGCAGCTTGCGCAGGTTGTTGAAGCCGCTCAGTTTGAGCCTAGTCACCGCCGCCCTCCAGCGCCTCCGCCAGCCGCCGCGGCAGGGCGAAGGCGGCGGCCAGCGCCGCCGGGCCCAGGTGGGCCAGCTCTACTTCGCGCTCGGCGGCGCGGCTCGCAAAGAGGCGCGTCAGCTCGCCCAAATCGGCGGGCAGCGGCGCGGCGGCGGCCAGGACGAAGCCCCAGTAGTCGTAAAAGCTGGGGACCACCGCGCCGTAGCTCTGTACGCTGTCAAAGACCCGGCCCAGCGAGGCGCGCACCCGCCGGTGCCCGCTGATGGC
>JALVWZ010000043.1 GCA_027023115.1 Thermaceae bacterium | reverse complement strand
GCATGGTGCGCTTCGCCACCGCGGCCCTGATAGCCAGCGTCTTCGTAATCCTGGGCGCGGTCATCAGCGGCGCCGGCGCCTCCCATACTTTGGGTAAGTTAGGCTCCATCAACACCCTGCCGGGCGCCTTCATGGCCGCCCTCGCCGCCGCCATCAGCGTTTACCTGATGACCCAGCGGGGCTTGCCGGTCTCCACCAGCCAAGCCATCGTTGGCGGCATCATCGGCTGGAACATCTTCATGGGCCTGCCGACCGATCCGGGAATAGTCTCCAAGTTTGCCTTCGCCTGGGTGGCCTCGCCGATCATGTCGGGCGTAATGGCAATGCTGCTCTTGCTGCTGGCGCGGGTTACGCTGCGTCGCGCCAAGATTCACCTCCTGCGCCTCGACTTTTACACCCGCCTGGGGCTGATCCTGGTGGGCGCCTTTGGCGCTTACAGCCTGGGGGCCAACAACATCGCCAACGTGATGGGCGTCTTTTTGAACGTATCGCCCTTCCACACCCTGCAAATCGGTCCCATTACCCTCAGCTCGGCGCAGCAGCTTTTCTTGCTCGGTGGTTTGGCCATTGCCGTGGGTATCTACACCTACTCGGAGCGGGTGATGATGACGGTCGGGCAGGACATAGTGCACCTGACGCCAATCGCGGCCTTGATCGTGGTGCTGGCGCAGTCGCTGGTGCTCTTCCTGTTCGCCTCGCAGTCACTGGCTGCCTGGCTGATCAGCCATCACCTGCCGCACCTGCCTTTGGTGCCGGTCTCGAGCTCGCAGGCGGTGGTGGGCGCGGTCATCGGCCTGGGCCTGATCACCCCGGGCGAGCGCATCCGCTGGGACATCGTCCGCAACATCACCATCGGCTGGCTGCTGACCCCCACGGTGGCGGCCATCATCTCGGTAGTGGGGATGTTCGTGCTGCAAAACGTCTTCAACCTGCCGGTGCATCCCTAGTTGCAACCTCCCAAGACGTCGTTTTTAGAACCCCTGGGGGGAGCTGGGTTTTGGAGCTGCAAGCCGCAGGCCCTTTCTGCCTCCCCCGAGGGGGAGGCAGCGGCAAAGCCGCCGGAGGAGGGTTGCTTGTCGGGGTGTTGGAGATAGGGTGTGGGAGGCAGGTAGGCAGCATTCGGAGCAGTCGAAACGACATATTGCGGTGTTTCCACAGGCCACGAGCCACAAGCCGCTTGCCGGTTTCGTAAATAACGCCCGCCCGGGTATCCTTACCTCGTGAACCTGCCCCGTGAACCCGAGTTCGTCCAGATCTTCACCACCGGCGGCACCATCGACAAGATCTACTACGACGCCAAGGACGACTACACCGTCGGCGACCCGCAGATAGGCAAGCTGCTCGAGGAGGCGCGGGTCAACTTCCCCTACGCCGTGGAGGTGCTGCTCAAGAAAGACAGCCTGGAGATGACCGCCGCCGACCGCGAACGCATCCGCGCGGCGGTGGCGGCCAGCCCGGCGCGGCGCGTGCTGATAACCCACGGCACCGACACCATGACGGACACCGCCGCGGCCCTCCTGGGCGTCTCCGGGAAGACGATAGTTCTGGTCGGGGCCATGCAGCCGGCGCGCTTTTTGGGTTCCGACGCCGAGTTCAACATCGGCTTTGCCGCCGCCGCGGTGCAGCTTTTAGAACCGGGAGTCTACATCGCCATGAACGGCCAGGTGTTCGAGGCCCCCCACGTGCGCAAGAACGTGGCCGCGCGGCGCTTCGAGCCGGCTTGAACAGGCGGCTCTAGGTGGAACCGTGGAAGGGAACCGGCGTCGCAAACAAACCCGCCTCGCGGGTTACGACTACCGCACGCCGGGGGTGTATTTCGTCACGCTGGTGACCCACGGACGGGAGTGTTTGTTTGGTCGAGTCGTGGAAGAGGGCCTGGTTTTGAACGACCTGGGGCGGGTCGCCGAAGACGTTTGGACCAATCTGCCCGATCATTACCCGCACCTCGAGCTCGACGCCTTCGTCGTCATGCCCAACCATTTTCACGGTCTCGTATTCCTCAAACCGAACCTAGCCTACATGGTTTTAGGGCGTTCAATCCGCTGCTTGCTGTAGGGGTACCGGCTCGCTAAAAACGTTTGCCCCCAGAGAGCGCAGGCGGTTTTCCAGGTCTTCGTAGCCGCGGCTGACGTGCTGCATGCCCTCGATGATCGTCTCGCCGTCGGCGGCCAGGGCGGCGATGACCATTGCGCCGCCGCCGCGAATGTCGAAGGCCTTGACGCGGGCGCCGGAGAGTCGGCGGCCGTGGATGGCCAGCACGCGCTCCTTGAGGTGCAGCTCGGCACCCAGGCGGGCTAGCTCGCCGACGTGGGTGAAGCGGTCGGGATAGACCAAGTCGCGCAGCAGGCTAACGCCGGGCACGGTGGCCAGGTAGGCCGAAACCGGCGGCTGCAGGTCGGTGGGAAAGCCGGGGTACTCGCGGGCGTCAACGTTGAGGGGCTGCGGCTCGCTGGTGCTCTTGAGGCGCACCCAGTCGGTGCCGGTAACCACGGTGTGGCCCGACTCGCGCAGCTTGGAAAGCAGCGCGTCCATGTGCTCGGGGTTGGCGCCCTCGAGCAAAATCTCACCGCGGGTGGCCGCCGCCGCCAGCAGATAGGTGCCGGCCTCGATGCGGTCGGGGATTATCTTGTACTCGCCGCCGCCTAGGGTCTCGGCGCCGCGGATGGTCATCTTGGCGGTGCCGGCGCCTTCGATGTGCACGCCGAGCATCTGCAGGAAGTTGGCAAAGTCTACGATCTCGGGTTCCAAAGCGGCGTTGACGATGGTCACCTCGGTGGGGCCGAGGGCCGCCGCCAGCATCACCTGTTCGGTACCGCCGACGGTGGGGCGGTCGAAGACCACCTCGCCTTCGGGCCAGCCGTTGCGGCTGGCGCTGAAGGTGCCGTTTTCTTCCTCCACGGCAAAGCCCAGGTCGCGCAGCGCCTTGATGTGCAGGTCCACCGGCCGCGGGCCGAAGGCGCAGCCTCCGGGCATGCTCACCTCGCCCTCGCCCTCGCGGGCCAGCAGCGCGCCCAGCACGATGAAGCTGGCGCGCATCTTGCTGACCAGCTCGTAGGGGGCCTTGGCGGTCTTGATCTCGGGGGTGTGCAGGTGCAGGGTGCGGCCTTCCCAGGCGTAGCGGGTTCCCAGGTGGGCGAGGAGCTCGAGCAGCACCTCGATGTCGCGCAGGCGCGGCACTTCTTCGAGGGTGATCGGTTCGCTGGTGAGCAGGCTGCCCACCAGTATCGGCAACGCCGCGTTCTTGGCGGGGTTGACCCTTAGTTCGCCCCTGAGCGGGGTTCCTCCGTGTATAATCATTGGCCGCTGCATAGTTCGCCCCCTGTTGCTACCATGAGCATGATACACATCATGCGTAAGATGATAATATAGCACTTCCAGCGCATTGTCAAGCATTGGCTCATCGTGGTACAATGATGGTCCGGAGGCCTATGCCGAAGAAAGAGAAGAAACGCCTGCAAGTGGTCATCAGCGAAGACCAGGACGCCCTGCTCACCAAGGCGGCCTACGAGCTTTCCAGCCCCGAGCGGCTGGTGAGCAAGTCGGAGGTCGTGCGTTTGGCGATCCAGAAAATCGCCCGCGAGCTGGAAGAGGGCAAGATGAGCGTCGAAGAGCTGAAAGCCAAGCTGGCAGAAGAAGAATAATCCGCCCGGATACAATACGGAGGTGGAAGTTCTCGCCGGTCGTTACCGGCTCGTCGAGCCTATCGGCTCCGGCGGGATGGCCGAGGTCTGGCGCGCCCGCGACGAACGCGTGGGCCGCGAGGTGGCGGTCAAGCTGCTCTACACGCACGTGCACCCGCTCGAGCGCCAGCGTTTCGCCCAGGAGGTGCGGGCGCTGGCAGCGCTCAGTCACCCGGGCGTGGTGGCCATCTACGACCTAGGCGAGGAGGAGGGGCAAACCTACTTCGTCATGGAGCTGGTGCGCGGCGGCACCTTCGACCGCCTGGGGCCGTTCGAAGCGGGCGTCGAGGGGCTCGCCATCCTGGAGGCGGCCCTGGAGGTGCTGGCGGCGCTGGCTCACCTGCACGGCCGCGGCATCCTCCACCGCGACCTGACCCCCAAGAACATCCTCCTTACCGAAGAAGGCCGGCCCAAGCTGATGGACTTCGGCCTGGCCTACCTCTCCGAGGCCACCCGCCACTTCACCCGCACCGGTTACACCCTGGGCACGCCCCAGTACATGGCCCCCGAACAGGCCAAGGGGCTCCCGCTGACGCCGGCGGCCGACCTCTACTCCTTCGGGGCGGTCCTCTACCGCACACTCACCGGCAGCCCGCCCTTCGAGGGCGAGCACGACCAGGCGATCCTCTACCAGCACGTTTACGAACCTCCGCCCGATCCCCTCGAGCGCAACCCGGCCCTGCCGGCGCGTCTGGGGGCCTGGCTGCTGCGAATGCTGGCGAAGGAACCCGAAAAGCGGCCGCAGAGCGCGGCGCAGGCCCGCGCCGAGCTGGCGGCGCTGCTCGCGGAGACCCGCGCGAGCCTCACCGGCATAGCGCGGGCCGGAGCCAGTCGCAGCGGACACTACCCGGCGGGCCCGACGCGCCCCGAAACCCTGCGCCCGGCGGCGCGGGCCGCGTTCGAAGGCGAGGCCGTCTGGCCTACCGAACCGGTCCACTCCGGCGGTCTGCTGGCGTTCGGGGCCGGCCCGGCATTGCACCTTTTCCGGGTTCCCGGCCTGGAGGCGCAAACCCCCTTCGCCGCCGGCGACGAGGTAACCGCGGCGGCGGCGCTGGTTGGCGGGCACGCCTATTACGCCGACTGGGAAGGAGTCTTGCGGGCGCGCGGGCTGGGAGGAGCGCGCCAGTTCGAGTTCCAGACCCGCGCCGAGGTCACCGCCAGCCCGCTGGTCACCGCCCGCCGCGTCTACCTGGCCGGCCGCGACGGCTACCTCTACGCCCTCGACCACCAGGGCGAGCTGGCCTGGGCCTTCGAGGCCGGCGGGCACCTTTCGGCCGGGCCCACCCTCTACCGGCGGATGCTCTTCGCCGCCAGCGAGTCGGGCTGGCTCTTCGCGCTCGAGCCCACGAGCGGCCAGCTGATCTACAAGGTCCAGACCGGCCCCATCCACGCCCACGTTCCCGCCGCCGCAGGGGTGCTGGTACTGCCTACCTGGGCCGGCGAGGTGCACGGCTTTGACCCGCTGGCCCGCGAGGTGCTCTGGACCTACGACATCGAGGGCGAGCTTTGGGGCAGCCCCGCCGTTGGCGCGGGGAAGGTGTTCGTGGCCGGCTGGAGCGGGGTGCTCTACGCGCTCGACCTGCACAGCGGCGACGAGGTCTGGACGGCGCAGCCGGGGCGGGTGACCGCCGGCCTGAGCTTGGCCGCGGGCGTGCTCTACGCCGCCACCGAAGCGGGCGAGCTGATCGCCTACGAAGCCGCCAGCGGCCGCGAACTGTGGCGGGCCGAGGGGCTGGGCGGCATGCAGGCGGCGGTGCTGCCGCTGGCGGGCCGGCTCTACGCGGCCTCGCTGGAGGGTAAAATCTACGAGTTCGCCGAGGAGTAGCCACTTCTCACCCCGGCATCGGTTAGGCTTAGACGAGCTAGGCTCGGGAGTTTGCATGACACAACACACCTTTCACATACCCGTCATGGGCACCGCGTTCACCGTGGATACGCCCGTCAAGGTTGCCAAATACGGCATCAACTCGGTGGTCTCGATCGTAGACGACGCCCTCATGGAGCAGATGCGCTCCTACTGGGCACGCCTGCGCGGGCGCGAGTACGTACCAATCGCCAAAGACCTGCGGGCCGACTCGCGCGCCCGCCGCACCACCGCCTACCTGAACCTGCTAAGCGAGCTGGCGGCCGAAGATTTTGCCGCCCTCAAGCGGGCTCCCCTGCAGGAAGGGAGCGACCTCTGGCGCTACCTGGAGCTCCTGCCAACGGCGGCCCCCCTGCGGCAGCTCTGGCGGCGCTGGCGCGAGTCCGCCGGCGCGGAGCGCCAGGAGCTGGAAGGCGAGATTCGCGCCGGTCTGGAACCGGGCCGCCTCGAGGTCAACATCATGACCAAGGTGGACAAGCCCAACTTCGTCGGCCGCGAGCAACTGCCGGTGGAATACAACGACGCCCACGCCGCCTTGCGCGGCTTCGCCCAGAGCCTCGTGGAGGGCGCGCTGGTCCTTTCGGCCGGCTTCAACGCCCGCCTCTACAGCTACATGGCCAGCTTTTCCGGGTTCTTCGCCGACGAGGCGGGGCGCATCTCCAAGCAGATCACCCTCAAGGTCAGCGACTACCGCTCGGCCCTCACCCAAGGGAAGTTCCTGGCCAAGAAGGGTCTTTGGGTGAGCGAGTATCGCGTCGAAAGCGGGCTCAACTGCGGCGGCCACGCCTTCGCCACCCAGGGCCTGTTGATGGGGCCGATTCTCGAAGAGTTCCGCCAAAAGAAGGACGAGCTGGTCGGTCAGCTCTTTGAGGTCTACACCCGCGCCCTCAAAAAGCTCGGCAAGCCGGTGCCCGCCCAGCCCCCACAGGTGCGCCTCACCGCCCAGGGAGGCGTGGGAACTGCCGCCGAACACAACCTCCTGCTCGACTACTACCGCCTCGACAGCGTCGGCTGGGGTTCGCCGTTCCTGCTGGTGCCGGAGGTCTCGGTGGTGGACGAACGCACCCGCGCCGACCTGAGCCGGGCCGGTGAGGACGACCTCTACCTTTCCGGAGCCTCGCCGCTGGGAGTGCCCTTCAACGTCATGCGTGGGGCCTCTATCGAAGCCCTGAACCGCAAGTGGTACGAAGAAGGCCACCCCGGCAGCCCCTGCCCCAAGGGTCACTTGGAGTTCAACACCGAGTTCACCGAGCGCCCCATCTGCACCGCCAGCCGCAACTACCAGTACCGCAAGATCAAGCAGCTCAAGTCGCTGGGTCTGTCCGCGGAAGAGCTCGAGCGCGAGATCGCCAAACTGCTAGAAAAACAGTGCCTCTGCACCGGCCTGGCCGAGCCGGCCCACCTGGAATACCACCTGGAGCCGCAGATGAAAGAGACCGGCGTGGCGGTTTGCCCGGGGCCCAACCTGGCCTACTTTTCGGGTCGGCGGACGCTCGAGGAAACGGTTGACCACATCTACGGCCGCGCCAGCATCGCCAGCGAGGAGAACCGCCCCCACATGTTCGTCAAGGAGCTGCGCCTTTACGCGGACTACCTGCGCCGCGTGATCGCCGGCGAGTTCGGCGGCGAACGCGAGCGCACTCCGGACGCCGTGGCCGCCTTCCGCGCCAACCTGGCCGCCGGAGCCCGCTACTACCTGGAGCGCCTCAGCCAGTTCGGCCTCGAGCCCTGGAAGGACGAGCTGGAAAGCTACGCCGCCCAACCGTCCTAGCTACAACTCCCCACTCCCCAACGCCCCTGTTCACCGGAACCCTCCGGGAGGAGGCGGTGCGTAGTACGTGGTGCGTAGTGCGTGGTGGGTGGTGAATAGGTTGTCGGAGGTGGTTATGTCTCATTAGGAGCGCGCGAAACGACGAATTGCGCTGTTCCCACGGGCCACAAGCCACTTGCCGGTTTCAAAAACCCCCACCCCGACCCTCCCCGAAGGGGAGGGAGCATATCTGTGTTCCGCAAACCACTGGCCACGAACCGCAGGCCACAAGCTTCTTTTCGCCTCCCCCTTCGGGGGAGGTGGCCGCAGGCCGGAGAGGGGTTGTTTGGGGAGGTATCTAGTACGCAGTACGTGGTAAGCGGTAGACGGGCAGCGAATCGACACCGGACTTCTGGCGGCTCTTGCGGCGTCAAAACACTCACCCCGGCCCTCCCCGAAGGGGAGGGAGCATTAGCTATCCGCAGGCCCGTGCAACGCATCTATCCCGACCATTGACTTGGCCCTGGACCGTGGCTTTCGCTGGGGTGGCAGATGCAGATGCTCGCGGCGACGGGGGTGGGGTAGCGTGAACAACGTGGCTGGACTCTACGCTACAACTTCTCAACCGCGCCGGGCGTGGCTGGAAGCCAGAGGACCTAACGCCGGCAGCCGCAGGACTGAAAAGAATAGGGGCGCAATGCGCCCCTATTTGTCTTTGCGTCCGTAAATACTACAACCGCACCAAGTGCCCCACCTCGAAGGTGCTGTTCACCGGCAGGTTGAAAAACGCCGTGGCCGGCAGGGCGTTGCGTTGCATGAAGGCGAATAGCTGCTCGCGCCAGCGCGACATGCCCAGCCGCCCTTCGGCCAGCACGATCTCACGCCCGAGCACGAAGTAGGTATCGTCTGGGTCTATCCCCAGCTCGGGAATATCGAGCAGCGCCAGCGGCACGTTGGGGTGCTCCATAAAGCCGTAGTGGAGCACCACCTGGGTAAAGCCGTCCTTGAGCGGGCGCACCTCGGCCCGCAAGGAACCCACCACGCGCGGAATCTCCTCGGTCTCGACACTGACCAGCACTATGTCTTCGTGAATAGCGTGGTTGTAGCGCAGGTTCGAGAGTAGCGCCGGCGGTACGATGTCGGGGTTGCGGGTCAGGTAGACGGCGGTGCCGGGGACGCGCTGCGGGGCCTTCTTGGAGTCGGCGAGAGTTTCCAGGAAGCGCTCGATGGGGAAGGCGTCTTTCTTCATGACGTTGGAGAGGATGGTCCGCCCCTGGTGCCAGGTGGTCATGATCAGCATCATGATGGCGCCTATTACCAGCGGGAACCAGCCGCCTTCGGGAACCTTGATGATGGTCGCGCTCCAAAAGCCGAGGTCTACCGTGAGCAGGCCGGCGGTCATCAATAGCACCACCCAGCGCGGCCACTTCCACAGGCTCCAGGCGACCACCGCGAAGAGGAGGGTGGCAAAGACCATGTCGGTGGTCACGCCCACGCCGTAGGCCGCAGCCAGGCGGCTGGAGGAGCGGAAGCCAAGAACCAGGCCGATGGTGGCGATCATCAAAATCCAGTTGATGGTGGGGATGTAGACCTGGCCGATCTCGTGGCTGGAGGTCTGGATGATCGTCATCCGCGGTAAGAAGCCGAGCCGCATCGCCTGGCGGGTGAGCGAGAAGGAGCCCGAGATGACCGCCTGCGAGGCGATGATGGTGGCGGCGGTGGCTAGCGCCACCAGTGGGTAGGTGGCCCAGTCGGGAACCATCAGGTAGAAGGGGTTGGCCACCGCGGACGGGTCGCGCAAAATGAGCGCCCCCTGGCCAAAGTAGTTGAGCAGCAATGAGGGCAAGACGATGAAGAACCAGGTGAGCCGGATTGGCAATGGGCCGAAGTGGCCCATGTCGGCGTAGAGGGCCTCGCCGCCGGTGACCACCAGGAACACCGAACCGAGCACCCAAAAGCCGCCCATGCCGTTGTGGACGAAGTACTGCAGCGCGTAATAGGGGCTGAAGGCCACCAGCACGTGCGGGTTCTTGACGATCTGCGTTACCCCCAGGGTGGCAATGGTCAAGAACCAGACCAGCGTCACTGGCCCGAAAATACCACCGACCTTTTGGGTGCCGCGGCTTTGCAGTAAGAAGAGGGCCAGCAGGATGCCGACGGTGGCGGGGATGACGTACGGGGCCAGCGCCGGCGTGGCCACCTTGAGGCCCTCGACGGCGCTGAGCACCGAGATGGCCGGGGTTATCATGCCGTCGCCGTATAGCAGCGAAGCGCCGAAGATGCCAAGCATGACCGCAAAGTAGCGCCAGTGGCCGCGGTGCAGCTTGCTGGGCATGACCAGCGCGGTCAGGGCCATGATGCCGCCCTCGCCGTGGTTGTCGGCGCGCATT
Source organism: Thermaceae bacterium (assembly GCA_027023115.1). Taxonomy (GTDB): domain Bacteria; phylum Deinococcota; class Deinococci; order Deinococcales; family Marinithermaceae; genus Oceanithermus. Next base: position 8,131 of record JALVWZ010000043.1, on the reverse strand, counting down.
ACCAAGGTCAGGTACTTTAGCGAAATGACGATGATCAAAGACCAGAATATGAGCGAGAGGATGCCGAGAACGTTGGTCTCGGTCGGCGCCAGTCCGTAGAGATCGCTAAAGGCCTCGCGGACGGCGTACAGCGGGCTGGTGCCGATGTCGCCGAAGACGACGCCCAGAGCGGCAATGGAAAGCGCCAGTAGGTAGCGTCCTCTGGGCTGGGGTTTTTCTCCTGGTGACATGTGGGCCATCTGCGAACCCCCTTAAAAAGCCATTTCGCAGCCTACACCCAAAAGGGCGCGCCCGTCACCCCGCTGTGGATAGCCGCCGGGCTTAAAAAAGAGAAAGGGGCGCGGCGGGCCGTGCCCGCCGCGCCCCTATGAGTGCGGTCAGAAACTATAGGTCAGGCTGGCGCTGAGGCCGCTGTTTTGGCTCCAGACGCCGAACTGGCTGGCGGCGGAGCCGTAGAGCCAGTGCAGGCCGAGCTCGCCCGTAACGCCGTCGGCGAAGGTATAGCTCAGTGCCGGGCGCAGCAGGCCCGAGCCGTCGTGGAGGTTTTGCAGCCAGGCGGCGCTCAGGCTGAGGCGCTCGCCGTAGTCGTAGTTGACCATCGCTCCCAGGCGCGGGATGAGCTGGTCGGGGGCAGGGGCGTCGGCCTTTTCCCAGCGGGTGTCGAAGAGGGCTATCAGGTGGGGGCCGTCCGCGGGCCAGGTGTACTCCAGCTCGAGCACGCCCTCGGCCCAGGGGTTGGCCGCGAAGGGGTTGTTCCCGGCGCTGTCGGGCAGGAAGGCGTAGGCTCCCTCGCCGCGCAAAATCAGGCCTTCCACCACGTCGGGTATCGAGAACGCCAGGGCAAAGTCAGCCCCCAGCAAGAAGCGGCGGTCGTAGCCCAGCTCGAGCCGGAACGGACCATTCGCGGGGTTGGCGTCGGTGTCTTTGCTACTGAGGTAGGTCATCCCCTTGGCCTGGGGGAAGGGGGTAAAGCCGTAGATGGCCGTGGCCCCCACGTCGAGCCCGTCGAGGACGGCGAACGTGCTGCTGACGCGACCCCCGACGACGGCGTTGTCGATGGTCTGCGCCGGTACGCTGGTCTCGACTTCTATTACTCCCGGGGGCAGGTGGGCCGGAACCGCCCAGAGACCGGCCGGCGGGCGCGAAGGGGTAAAGGTGGGGCTCGCGAAGAGCGAGATTTGGGTATCGGCCACGTAGTAGTTGAGCGCCAGCGCCCAAACGGGGATCTTCTGCTCGCTCGGCTTGTTCAACGGCACGCTCAGGTCGCGCGGGTTGAAGGCGTCGAGCGGCGAGAACAGGTCGGTGCGGCCGCTGCTGAGCAGCAAGTTGCCGGCGCTGAGGTCGAAGTCTCCCAGATAGAGGGTGGCGCCGGTCTCGCCCAGGCGCGCGCCAGCGGGCGAGAGGGAGGCGCTGGCGAAGAGGCTGGCGTCTGCGAGGTCGTACTTGAAGTTCAGCTCTAGCGCGGCGCTTTGCTCGAGCACCCCCAGGTCGGAAAAGCGCACCCCGAAGTTGCTCTTCACGCTGCCGCCAATGTCCACGCCCTCCGCGGCCGCGAGGCCGAAGGCAACCAGTAAGACGAGTATTCTTTTCATGGCTCTCTCCTACCTTTTCATGAACCGCTCGCTAAAGACCGAGTCGGGAATATCCACGTCCAGCTCCAGGTCGCTCATGGTCAGCTCGGTCTTGTGCTTGCTCTTGACGTTCTCCATGACCATGTGCGTCGGCATGAGGTACTTGCCGCCGGCGAACTTCTGGACCTGGTCGAGAGTCATCACCTTGACCAGTTTGCCCTTTTGGTAGAACTCGATCCGCACCGGCACGAAGTCGTCGGCGCGCACCCAGAGGATCTGCTTGTCATAGCTGCTGTCCACCCCCGCCTTGGGCCGGGCCTCCACTACGTAGGTCTTCGCCCCGTTCAGCTCTTCCTCGCGCAAAAGTTTGTTTTCGTAGTCGTCCACCTCGATCTTGCCCAGGTTGGAGATGTCGTCGTAACTAAAGTCGGAGCCCATGAATGAGCCCTTCTTCTGCCCGCCGGCGATGCGGCGCACCCGCTTGAGGGCCGGCAGATAGAGCTTCATTTCGTCCTGACCGTTGCGGCTGATCACCAGGAAGGACGTTCCCTTTACGTCGGCCGGAGCCAGGAACTTGATCAGTTTCTTCTCTACGTCGCCCTCCTGCTTGCTCCAGGTCTCTAGAACCCGGGTCAGCTCGCGGCCGTGCTTGTCCACGAGGCGCATTTCCATCTTGCCGTGCATGGTGGCCGGCCGCGGCTGCGCGGCTACTTTTTGCATCACCTCGGTGCCGCTGAGAGCCAGGGCCAGCCCGGCCAGCAGCAGTCCTACCGCCAATAACATTTTCTTACGCATTTCCTACCTCCTTTTTGCCGTTTCCTTGGTAGCGGCGCAACCACAACAGTAGCGCCGCCGGTAAAACGCTAAGCGCGAAGAGGGCGGTGGCGCCCACCGTAAAGCCCATCAGCTTGGCGAAGGTCTGGATGGGAGCGAAGCCGGAAAAGAGCAGCGCCATGAAGCCGCCGCCGATGGCCAGCGCGGTGTAGAAGACCGCCCGCCCCGAGACCCGCAGGCTGGTGGTGGCGGCGCTTTCGGGGCTGGCGCCGTGGCGCAGCTCCTCGAGGTAACGCACGATGATGTGCACCGAGTAGTCGCCCACGCCGATGGCGATGGCCGCGATCAGCGCGGTGGCGGTGTCGAGCGGAAGGCCCAGCAGCCCCATCAGCCCGAACTGACCGGCAATGGTCAGCACCAGCGGCAGGATGCCGATCAGGCCAATGCGCCACGAACGCAACAACAGGGCGTTGAAGAAGGCCACCAGCACCAATGCCAGCGCCAAGGAGACGTACTGGTCGTGGATGATGAGGCGCATCACCTCGAGCAACAACACCGAGGTGCCGGTAAAACGCACTTTCTCGGCGTGCGGCGCGATCAACTTTTGAGCCAGGCCGGTCAACTCTTCGGTGACCTGCTTGAGGCGGGTCGTGGAAAGCGACTGCAGCTGCACGGTGATCTGCGCTTCAGAGGCGTCTTCGGTGATGAAGCGGTTCAGGTCTTCGGGGTCGCTCGACATCTGGAAGAGGAGCAACTCCTGGGCTACGCCGTCGCGGCTGTCGGGCAGACCGAAGGAGCCGGTGAGCGCCTTGTTGATCTCGCGCAGCAGGTCGGCTATCGAAACCGCCGAGCCAACGCCGTCCACCTGCTTTGCCTGCTGCTCGAAGGCGTAGATGGCCTCGAGCAGCTTCGGGTCTTTGAGGTCGCCGTCTACCACCAGGGTCAGGGTGTCGGAGCCGCCAAAGACGCGGTCCACCAGCTCGGTGGCCACCCGCGGCGGGGAGCTTTTGGGAAAGTACGAAACGAAGCTGGTTTCCACCTGCACCCGGGTAGCGAAAAAGGCCATTAGACCGAAAAAGAGTAGCGCCGTCAGCAGCACGGCTACCTTGTGGCGAGCCAGGAACTGAGCAATTTGCGCCATGAACCGGCTGATGGCGTCGGGGCGGTCGGGGTCGGGGAGGCGGCGCGGGTTCTTCATCAGCGTCAGCAGCGCCGGCGCCAGCAGGGTGGCCGCCAGGAAGGCCACCAGCACCCCGAACGCCGCCAGGACGCCGAAGAACTTGATTTGGGGGATGCTCGAGCTGTACAGGGCGGCCAGCCCGGCGCCGGCGGCGAGGGCGCTGACCAGTACCCCCAGGCCGGTTTCGCGCACCGCCAGGATTATCGCCTCATTACGGCTGCGGGCGTCGGCCAGCTCGTGATAGAAGCGGTTGAGCACGTGCAGGGTGAAGGAACTGCCCACCGCCAGGACCACCACCGGCAAGATGGAGCTGATGGAGCCCAGCTCGAACCCCAGCCAACCGCCCAGCCCCAGCGACCAGACGAGGGCCACCAGCACCGTCAGCAGCGGTAGAAACACCCCGCGTCCGCTACGGAAGTTGAGGAAGAGCACCAACCCGATGAAGAGCACCGCCAGCAGCATCTGTAGGGGCAGGTCGTGCTGCAGGGTTTGAAGTATGTAGCCGGAAAGGGCGGGCGTGCCCGAGAGGTAGACCGGCCCGTCCCAGTGCGCCCGCAGCACTTTGTTGACGGCGCGGTTGAACGCCAGCGCGTCCACGCCCGCGTCAACGTCGATGATTACCGCGGCATAATGACCGTCGCGGCTCACCAGCCGGCCGTCGTAGAGCGGTTCGCTTTCCACGTAAGAGCGTAGCCGCGGCAGGTCGGCGGGGGTCAGGTCGTCGGGCAGCAGGTCCTCGACCACCAAAAATCCGTCGTCTTCCTCCATCCGCTTGGCGTTGGCCAGGCTGGTGACCTGCAACACCCCGTCGATCTCCGATAGTTCGTCGGTGATGGCGCGCAGGGCCTCGAGATGGGGCACCGTCCAGACGTCGCCCTCGAGGGCGGCCAGTGCCATGTCGCCCCCGCCAAAGGTGTCGCGCACCTCATCGAGCAAGACCTTGGTGGGCAGGTCGGGCGGGACGAACGATTCGGGCGAGTTGTCGAACCTGAGGTGGGGCAGGCCGGCTCCCAGAGCCAGCGTGATCGCCAGAAAGAAGGCGATTACCACCCAGGGATGTTTGGTTGCGTAGCGGCTTAGCGGTTCCATGTTCCTCCCAAGCCGAAGGTTAGCGGAAAGTTTACATTATGTCAACTAAATAAACAAGCAGTTAATCATGTCATACTAGAAGTGATGCCCGAGGCTTCCCGCCAGGACCTTCGCCGCCAGCGGCGCGTAGACGAGATACTGGACGCCGCGGCGCTGGTCTTTGAAGAAAAGGGCTACGCCAAGGCGACCATGTCGGACATCGCCGAGCGGGCGCTGCTCTCGCGGGTTTCGCTTTACAAGTACTTTCCCGACAAAGGGTCGATCCTCAAGGCGCTGATCGAGAAAAAGACCCGTGAGCTTACCGAGCGACTGCGGCGGGCCGGCGAAGGGCACCAGAGCTACCAGGAAGCGGTGCGGGCTTTGGTGGCCGAGGGGGTGGCCTTCCAGGAAGAAGACCGCGGTTTTTTCCGGGCCATGTACTCGGCCACGGCCCTGCCGCGCCTCTTGGACGACGAGGGTCTGAAGAGCCGTAAGCGGGAGCTGGTGGAGGTTATTGCCGCGGTTATTGCCGCGGGACAGCGCAGCGGCCAGGTGCGTCCAGGCAAACCCGAACGCCTCGCCGAGATATTCCTGAACCTGCTCTTCTCGGTCACCGTGCGCGACTTCTTCGAAGGCGGCGAGCCGGAACCCGACGACGCCCAAGTGCTCTCGGAGCTGTTTTTGCACGGCACCACTACTAACTAGAGCCCGGTAGGTTGCATCGGGGCGGCGGTGGCGGGGCGAGATTCGCGTTAAGCATCGTTCTTTAGCAGGTTCGCTGGGTCTGCCTTAAACATTTTTATTGCGACCAAGTTGAAAATACGATGTAGGCGAGAGGTTTTCGTAAAACTATTGCCGGGTAGTTATTTCAAGGCGCCGACTAGGCTTCACTCTTCGGCCGCCAGCCCAAAAGCCGCAGCGCGTTGGCGGTGACCAGCAGGGTAGCGCCGGTGTCGGCCATCACCGCCAGCCACAGACCGGTATAGCCGAGCATGGTGGTGACCAGAAAGACCGCTTTGAGGCCGAGGGCCACGGCGACGTTGGTGTAGATGTTGCCAAGCGCGGCGCGGGCGAGCTGGAGGAAGTGGGCCAAGCGCAGCAGGTTGGGCTCGACCAGCGCCACCCCCGCCGCCTCGAGCGCCACCTGGGTGCCGCCCCCCATGGCCACCCCCAAGTCGGCCGCGGCCAGGGTGGGCGCGTCGTTCACGCCGTCGCCGACCATGCCCGCCGGGTGCGAAAGTTCCTGAACGAGGCGCAGCTTGTCCTCGGGGCGCAGTTCGGCGCGGTAGTCCAGGCCGCCCAACTGCTGCGCAAGGCGGCGCACCGCCGGCTCGCGGTCGCCGGAGAGCACGACGGTTTCTATGCCTAGGGCGCGGATCCGCTTCAGGGCCTCTTGCGCCTCGGGCCGCGGAGCGTCTTCGAAAAAGAGCACTGCCACCGTCCGGCCGTCCAGCCTGACCACGCTCGCGGTTTCGCCGTTTTCGTGTGCGCCTTCGGGCAGGCCCCCGGCGGCGGCGGGGCTGCCCACCCAGACCTCATGGCCGGCGACCCGGCCTCGCACCCAGGCGCCGGGCAGGGCGTCCAGGTCGCGGGCATCGGGCACCTCGATCCCCAGCTCCTCCGCGCGCGCCAGTACCGCCGCGGCGATCGGGTGGGCGCTGGAGCGCTCGAGCGCCGCCACCAGCGGCAACACCTCGCGTTCGCCCATTCCCCAGACCCGCACCAGCCGCGGGCGACCCTCGGTGAGGGTGCCCGTCTTGTCGAAGGCCAGTCCGCGCAGGCGGCCGGCGGTTTCCAGTGCGTCGCCGCCCTTGACGAGCACGCCCATCCGTCCCGCCCGGGCCAGCGCCGCGGTGACCGCGGCGGGGGCCGAGAGTACCAGCGCGCAGGGGCAGCCGATGAGCAGCACCGCCAGGCCGCGGTAGACCCAGACGTGCCACGGTTGCGCGAAGAGCAGCGGGGGCAGCAGCGCCGTCATCGCGCCCGCGACCATTACCAGCGGGGTGTAGTAACGGGCAAAGCGGTCGATTACCCGGGTGGTGGGGCTCTTCATGGCGTCGGCGCGTTCGACCAGCTTTTGGATCTGCGCCAGCGCGCTATTCTCGGTGGGCGCGGTCACCCGCGCCACCAGTTGCCCCTCGAGCAACACCGTGCCGGCGTAGATCGGGTCGCCCGGTTGTTTGGGAACCGGCGCGGACTCGCCGGTCAATAGCGACTCGTCCACCGACCCCGCGCCTTCCGTTACCACCGCGTCGGCGGGCACGCGCTCGCCGGCGGGTACCTGCACCAACTCGCCGACCTCGAGTAGCTCCACCGGCACCTCACGCACGACCCCGCCTTCCAGCCGGCGCGCGGTGGCCGGCGCCAGACGGGCCAGGGCCTTGAGGGTGCTGCGGGCCCGGCCGGCGGCCAGCCCCTCGAGCGCCTCTCCGACCAGGAACAAGAAGACCACTACCAGCGCTTCGGCGGCGGCGCCGATGACCACCGCTCCCGCCACCGAAATGGTCACCAGGGCGTTGATGTCGAGCCAGCCGCCGAGAAGCGACGCCACGCCCTTGCGGGCCAGCGGCAGGACGCTCACCAGCGCCCCCAGGCTCCAGACCCAGCGTGCGCCGGCCGGCCATAAGAGCTGCGCCGCCAGGGCCAGCAAGAGGAGTGCCGCGCTCAAAGCCAGCATCTTCAACTTGCCGTTTTGCCACCAGGGAGCGGCGTCCGCCCCGGCGTTCGCCGGGCGCAGCCGGTAGCCGAGCGGCTCCACTACGCGGGCCACCGCCTGCGGGCTGACACCCGCGTCCAGCTTGACGAAGAGCTTGCCGCTGGTAAAGGAAACCGCCACTTCGCTGGCTCCGGGCAGGCGGCCGACGGCCTTCTCGATCTTTACGGCGCAGTCGGCGCAGTCCAGGCCTTCGACGTCGAAGACGAGGGGCTTGGTGGTTGAGTTCATGACTCAACTATATGAAAGTATGAGCAGATATTCAAGCATACGAGACGACAAAACTACTCGGAAGCGTGATCAAGGGCGTCGGCCAGCATTTCCTCCACGTGCTGGTCGGCCAGTTTGTAGAAGACCTGCCGTCCCGCGCGCCGCCAGCTAACCAACCGGTTGTCGCGCAGCACGCGCAGCTGGTGGCTGATGGCGCTCTGGCTCATCTGCAAGACCTGCGAAAGGTCACAGACGCACAGCTCGCCCTGGCGCATGGCCAGCAAAATGCGCATCCGCGTCGGGTCGGCCAGCGCCTTGAGCAGCGCCGAGGCCCGCGCCACCGTCTCGGCGTCGGGCAGCGCCGCCCGCGCCCGCTCGATGGCCTCGGGGTGCAGCGCAACCGTGGTGCAGACCGCCTCGTCTTTGGCCACGGTTTCATTCTAGTGCGTCATGGCGCGTTCTTCATTCCCGAACCGCGCCAAACGGAACTGCAAAAGGGGGAGGTGAACCATCAAGCAACGGCCGCTATTCGCGGCGGAGCCGGTAGACGCCGACTACGTGGGCACCGCGGCGATCGAGCAAGGCGCCGCCCCCATAGAATGAGGAGGTGGAGAG
>JALVWZ010000042.1 GCA_027023115.1 Thermaceae bacterium | reverse complement strand
CTCTCGGCGATGAGGGGCTCAAAAAGGCCCGCTGGCAGGAAAAGATGCGCGTTTGGGGAATGCTGGCCCAGCTGGTCTGGACCGTCCTCTACGCCCTGCTCTGGATCCCCACCGGCAGGGCGGCCGCCCTGCGCGACGCCCTGGGCGGCAACGGCGCCTGGCCCTCGTTGCTGTTCGTGCTGGTCTTCATGCTGCTGATGATTCCCTTCAACCTGCCCCTGACCTGGTTCTTCGACTATCGCGTCGAGAACCTACTCGGCACCAACCGCCAGTCGCTAGGCGGCTGGCTGCTGGACCAACTCAAGCAGGGGCTAATTAGCGCCGTGCTCTTCGGCCTCTTCTTCTGGGCCGTCTACCTGGTCTTCCGCGCCTGGCCGCATGGCTGGTGGCTGGCGCTGGTGGGGGTGGTGGCGCTCTTGATGGTCGGCCTCTACCTGGTGCAACCAATCATCATCCGCGCCCAGTACAAGGCCGAGCCGCTGGAAGACGAAGCGCTGGTCGCGCGCCTGAAGGCGCTGTTCGAGCGGGCCGGGTTTCCCTTTGGCGGGGTGGGGGTGCTGCGCGCCGGTGAGAAGACCGCCCGCGGCAACGCCATGCTGGCGCCCAGAGGGGGCCGGCTGGAGGTGCTGGTCTACGATACGCTGCTCGACGAGATTGGGCCCGAGGGGCTCGAGTTCGTGGTCGCCCACGAGCTGGGCCACCGCGCCCACAAGGACTGGCCGGCAATGCTGGGCCTCTTCGGCCTGCTCTTCGTGCTGGGTCTGGCGCTGGCGCACGCGCTGCTGGCCTGGACCGCCGGCCGCTGGGGGCTGGCGGGCCCGGGCGACGTGGCCACCCTGCCGCTGCTCTACGCCGTACTCACCATCTGGCTGATGCTCACCCAGGTGATCAGCAACGCCTTCATGCGCACCCGCGAGTACGCCGCCGACCGTTACGCGCTCGAGCTGGTGCCCAACCTGCCCGCTTTTGAAAACACCTTCGTGGCGCTAGCCAAACAAAACCTCTCCGACCCCGAGCCGCCGGAGTGGGTGGAGTTCTGGCTGCACAACCACCCCTCGATTGCCCGCCGGCTACAGGCCGCCAAGCGCGTACTGGCATCAAATAGGCAGACCTAGGGTAATTAACATCCCCATCCGCAAAAGCGCTCCCTACCTAAACCCAGCAGGGAACGCATTCGCTACGCACTCCCAAAGCCACGGTCTTCCAAGCGCTTCGCTGTTCACAATGCTTTCTGATCAAGCAGCGCACGATTCGCAGTTTGTGCCCCAGACTAAAAGGCGATTTGTCACGCGTGCGCTCCCCTGGCTGCCATAGACTGAAACTAACCGGAGGTGCACGTGGCCAGGAAAATCCTTTTTGATGGCGATCAGCTTGATGGCCTTGCCATGCAAGACCCAATCAGGACGACACTAAGCCTCGAGACCATAACGCCCCTATTCGGAGGCAGCGCCAAAGCGGGGTACATCGACAAAACGAACCCGATCAGGGCCGCCAGCATCCGCGGCCACCTCCGCTTTTGGTGGCGAGCCCTTTTCGGAACCCGGTACGCGACCACTAAAGATTTGTTCACGGCCGAGGAAATCCTGTGGGGCAGCTCCGAAAAACCGGGCCTAGTAAGCCTGAAGGTCTTGGAAGCCGGGCGCGTAGAAAAAGAAGTCAAACCTTCTGATTTTGGTGGCGGCAAACGCACTAGAACGAATTCTCCAGAAGCCTACTTCTTGTTCCCTTTTACAGAACCTAATACCGGGTCCGAGAAGCCTGGAGCTCAAAAGGTCTCCTTTACTATCGAGCTGACTTGCCACGCCCCGCCAGACCAGCTCGAAGACCTTCAAAAACAAGTTGAGAGCACTCTGTGTGCTTGGATAATGCTCGGCGGCATCGGCGCCCGCACCCGGCGCGGCCTGGGGGCGTTGCGAGCAACCAGCGACGAAGAAAGATGGCTGCCTAGCAATGTTGACACCCTCGGGTCATGGCTTGGCCTATCCGAAAAAGCCAGCACCGGAGCGGCCATGGCGGAGCCAGAGTTCCTGGTTCTAGCCGGCGCGAAAGCAGTTTTCGGCCCCGACCTTAGCAATACTGCAAAAAGCGGTTCCGGAGTCGAAGTGCTGCGCGCCTGGCGCGAGCTGGCCAAGTTCTGGGCTCGCTTTCGTAAAAATCCCTTAATCAGCAACGGCGGTGGCCATCGTCCCCCCAATACGGGGGTCACCTGGCCCGACCATAACAAACTGCTGCGCTTGAGCCGGCTAGGGAGCTCCGGTAGCGGCGAACTAAAGCAGGCCAAGCCCTTTTGGGGGCTGCCCATCGTGTATCAGGGTTTGGGGAAAGAGGCTTTTAAAGGGACTATCGAGGCCGTCGCACCGAACGGATCGCGCATGGCCTCTCCCGTCATCCTCAAGCCGGTAGCCTTTGCCAATGGGGAGATCCGCCCCATGGTCCTGGTGCTCAAAGCCCCCAAACCCCGGCGGATCAAAATAAGCAGCAAAGATAAAACAATCGGCGAGTACGTGCTGCGCTTCCCCAGCGGCGACGTCGAACCGCTAAAGTCATTAGGGGCATCCACCCCCGAAGATGCCGTAATAAACGCCGCCCGCAAGTCCGGCTGGAACGAGGAGGTAGTGCTATGAAACACCTCGTTTCTATATCCATCGGCCCCGTTCAAGGCTTCATCGCCGCCGGTAGGCGCCCGGGCGACCTGTTCGCGGGCTCGCAGCTGCTTCAAGACCTAGCGCATCAAGCCGCCAAAGAACTAGAAAACCAAGCCGAGCTCATCTTTCCTCACAGCAGCGAGGCGGCCGCCTCCAACAAGCTCCTAGCCGTAACCGAAAGCGATCCGCGCGAACTCACCGAGAGTCTCCGTCAGCACCTGCACGAGCGCCTCCTTGGCGAGTGGAAAGACTTGCTTAAGCGAGTGGCGCCCGGTATTAACCAGCTAAACCTCAACCTCGATCTGGCAAAAGAGCAGCTGGCGCACTTTCTCGAGTTTTACGCGGCCTGGTATCCAGTAAGCGATGACCTCTCCGATTATGGCGACGCACGCCAAAAGGTAGAAGCACTGCTCGCTTCCCGCAAGCTCCTGCGCGATTTCGCGCCGCTGGACCAGCACGACGCGGGGGTGTTCAAGTCGTCGCTCGACCCTTCTTGGGCAGCCATCTTAAAACACCCAGAACAACCTGAAGACGACCAAGAGGTGAAGGTAAGGCCCAACAATGGTGAAGCTCCCGTGCCCTTGCGCATCAAAGAAAACGAACATCTAGACGCCATCTCCCTGCTCAAGCGCATCTACGGCGCGGTCACACTCGGAGCCGTACCCACCACGCGCATCTTCGCGCGCCGCTCCATCGAGCCCAATGCTCCGCTGAACACCGATTTCGACGAAAAAGTCCCCGAAGAACAGCCATACTTCGCCGTTCTGATTGCCGACGGCGACAAAATGGGCCAGCTGATCGCCAACAAGAAAACCCCCTCCGAACACCGCGAGCTATCACGGCAGCTAGCCAACTTTGCCCGAAAGGCAAAAGACGTCGTCGAAAATGGCTACAGCGGCATGGCGGTCTACGCCGGCGGTGATGATCTGCTAGCGTTCCTGCCGGTTACCAACGCAGTAAGCTGCGCCCGCGAGATTTACGACCTCTTTCATGACGAAGTAGGGAATAACCTTTCCGCTGGCATTGCCGTTGCTCACTACCGCCAACCTCTCTCCATCACCCTGGAAGCCGCCAGGGCCGCGGAGAGAAAAGCCAAAGAAAAGCGCAACTCGCTAGCCGTCACCCTCCAAACTCGCAGTGGCAGCCCCACTACCATCACTGGTCACTGGGATACCTACGCCGACTGGGACGCCATGCTAGCCGCCTACAAGAATCGCGAAATACCGCGGGGGCTGGCTTACGAACTCCAAGAGCTGGCCCTGGAATGGAAAGACAGCTCCGTACTCACCCGCCGCGCCTTACGCAAAGAGGTCGAGCGCATACTGCGCCAAAAGGGGGTCGCCAATGCCTGGCTGTCGGGACAGCTAGACAAAATCGAAGAAGATACGGGCTTCCTGGCGGAGCTGTCCAAACGAATGCTATTGGCCAGGTTTTTCACGTCAATCAAGGAGGAACAACGTGCCGGAAGTCATAACTGAGGTTTCCCCTTTATCGCCCCTACACTTTGGCGACGGCCGGCCATTCGGCAAGAGTGACGGCGCCGAAACTTACGCTCGCAGCAAGCAGCTACCCTTGCCCTCGACTTTGGCGGGGTTCATCCGCACCCAGGTCGCCAAGGCTGCCGGCTTGAACATGGCGGATAAAGACACCCTGCAAATGCTCCATGCCCTACCGGTCTATGGGCCGCTGTTAACGCTGGTAGAAAATAGCGCCGCCACCTATTACCTCCCCCCGCCGAAAGACGCCCTCGTCTACAAGGACGGGTCTAGGTTGCAAATAGGCGCTCTCAAACCTCACAAAGGCTCG
>JALVWZ010000041.1 GCA_027023115.1 Thermaceae bacterium | reverse complement strand
CGGTGGGTTCGTCGAGGATCCACAGCGGCGCGTCCTTGAGCAGCGCCCGCGCCACCGCCAGCCGCCGCGCCTGGCCGCCGGAAAGACCGGCGCCGCCCTCACCCAGAGGGGTGTCCAGCCCCTGCGGCTGAGCACGCACCCACTCGGCCAGTTGCGCGGCCTCGAGCGCCTCCCACAGCTCCTCGGCGCCGGCCTCGGGACGGGCCAGCAGCAGGTTCTCGCGCAGGGTTCCGGCGAAGAGGTGGGGCTTTTGGTCGACCACCGCAAAGTAGCGCCGCAGTTCTTCACCGCGGATGCGGCGGTAATCCACCCCGCCCAGACTGATACTGCCCTCGCTGGGTTCGATGAACTTGAGCAGGAGCCAGGTGAGCGTCGTCTTTCCCGCCCCCGAACCGCCGCGCACGAGCAGGCGCTCGCCCCGGTCCAGGCGAAAGCTCACCTCGCGGAGCGCGAAGCCGTCGCCGTCCGGGTAGCGAAAGCCGACCTTTTCGAGCTCGAGCGGCCACGGCTCTGCCGGCGCCTCGCTCGCGGCCGGCTCCTGGACCGGCGGGGGGCTATCGGCCAGCGCGAAGATGCGCGCCGCCGCCGCCCGCACCGCCCCCAACGTCTGCCAGGCCAGCGGCAGGGCAAAGGCCGCTTCGAACGCCGAGAGGGTCGCCAGCGCCACCACCCCCAGGTAGACGCCGTCCATGCCGCCGGCGCGCACCCAGGCCACCCCCAGCCAGAGCGCCGCCAAGAGCGCCGCGTGCGCCGCCAGCAGGGTTCCAGCCTCACCCAGCCCCTCGACCAGCGCCAGCCGCCTCTCGGCGCGTCGCGCCGAGTCGGCCGCGCCGGCCAGCGCCGCCGCCCGCTCGCGGGCGCCGCCATAAACCAGCAGCTCGCCAAGGCCGCGCGCCAAGTCCACGGCGTGGCGCTTCAGGTCGGCCAGCGCCGTCACCCGCGCCGCGCCGGCGCTGCTGCCGAGGCGCATGGCCAGAAGCGGCCAGATCATGCCTGCTATTACGAAGAAAATCGCAAACGCCGCGGCGAAAGCTGGCCGGAAGGTCCAGAGATAGAGGCCCACCAGCGTGAGTGTGCCGACGGCGACGAAGCTGGGCGCCAGCACCCGCACGAAATAGTGCTCGAGCGTCTGCACGTCCTGGGTTACCCGCGCCATTACGTCGCCCGAGTGCCGCCGCATGAGCCCCGCCGGAGCGAGCGGTATCAGCTTCTCGAACAGCCAGACCCGCAAGCGACCGAGGATGCGGAAGGTGGCCTCGTGTCCCAAGAGCCTTTCGCCATAGCGGAAAATGCCGCGCGAAAGGCCAAAGAAGCGCACCCCCGTCACCGGCAGCATCAGCAGGTAGGTTTCGGGGTGGAGGGCCGCCTTGGCGATCAGGTAGGCCGAGGTAGCCATCAGGCCCACGCCGGCGAGGACCGTAAACAAGCCGCTGAGACCCGCCGTCAGCATCCAGCGCAGGTAGGGCAGCGTCAGCGCCAGCAGGCGCAGTTGCAGCCTCACGCCGCCCCCCTGAAGGTGCGCCACAGTCGCCGGTAGAGCTCGCAGCCCTCGAGCAGCTCGGCGTGGGCGCCGTCACAGACCAGACGGCCTTCGTCCATCACCAGGACCCGCTCGGCCAGCGGCGCCGCGTCGAGCCGGTGCGCCACCACCAGCACCGTTCGCCCCCGGCGTAAGCGGCCCAGCGCTTCGTGCACCCGCCGCTCGCTTTCGGGGTCGAGGTGGGCGGTGGGCTCGTCGAGGAAGACGAAAGGGGCGTCTTTCAAGAAGGCGCGCGCCAGCGCCAGCCGCTGCAGTTGCCCGCCGGAAAGACCGGCGCCGTCCTCGCCCAGGGGCGTGTCCCAGCCCTGCGGCAGACGCTCGATGAACTCCAGCGCCCCGGCGTCGGCGGCGGCCCGCGCCAGCTCCGCCTCGCTGGCCGTGGGGCGCGCCAGCAGCAGGTTTTCGCGGACCGTTCCCTGCTGCACGAAAGGCCTTTGCGGCACCCAGGCGACGCGCTCCCGCCAGGCTGCGGGGTCGATCATAGTGAGGTCGGTCCCGCCAACCAGCAAGCGGCCCGCGTCGGGCGTCAAGAACCCCAGCAGCAAGCGGACCAACGTGCTCTTACCGGCCCCGCTCGGCCCCACCAGGGCCACGAACTGGCCGGCGGGAATGCGCAGGTCGAGGCCCTGCAAGACCGGCTCGGAGTCGTACCCGAAACCCACCCCCCTTAGCTCCAGCTCAGCCGGCGCACTGGGGGCCGGCAGGAGCTGCGCCGGCCGGGGCGGCAACGGCCTTTCCAAGAGGCCGTAGACCGCCTCGGCGGCCGCCGCCGCGTCTTCGGCGGCGTGGAACTGGCTACCCAGGTTGCGCAGCGGCTGGTAGAACTCCGGCGCCAAAAGCAGCACCGTAAACGCTGGCAAGAACTCCATCCGCCCCGCCAGCAGGCGCATTCCCACCTCGACCGCCACGATGGCGGTGGCCAGGGTGGCCATCAGCTCGAGCACCAGCGCCGAGAGGAACGCCACCCTGAGCACCCGCAAGGTCGCGTCGCGGTGCACCCGCACCAGCTTCTCGATGCGCAGCAGCGCCCGCGCCTCGGCTCCGAAGAGCTTCAGAGTGGCCAGGCCGCGCAGGGCGTCCAGGTAGTACGCGCCGAGCAGGCTGAGCGCCCGCCACTGGCGCCGCGTCAGCCCCTCGGCCCAGCGACCGATCAGGATCATGAACATCGGAATCAGGGGCGCGGTCACGAAGAGAACGACGGCGCTCGGCCAGTCGAGCGGGAAGACAATGACCAGGATCAGCGTCGGCAAAAACGCCGCCTGCGCCAGCGCCGGCAGGTAGCCCTTGAAAAAGGCCTCCAGCCCGTTCACGCCCTCGCTGAGTACGGTAGCCAGCTGTGCCGCCCCCACCGGACCCATCCGCGCCGGCCCCAGCGCCAAAGCGTGGTCCAGCAGGCGGCGGCGCAGGTCGTGCTTCACCTCGGCGGCCAGCGCCCCGGCTCGCTCGCTGGCCCAGCCGCTAAGCAGCGCCCGCGCGACCACCGCCAGCGCCAGCCAGCCGAAGAGCCCCGCCAGCGCGCCCAGCCCGGCTCCCCGCAGAAAGGCGGCGTTCACCAGCCGCGCCACCAGCACCGCTTCAACGACAACGGCGACCCCCGCCGCCAGCCGCAGCCCCAGGCTTTGGCCGAGCAGGGCGGGGGCACGCCGGGCCGCGCCCAAAAGGCGCCGGTCCAGCTTCACCGCTAACCTCTAGTAACCACCCTCGCCAACGCGAACGCGGCCGCGGAAGACCCAGTAAGTCCAGCCCTGGTAGAGGAGGACCAGCGGGGTGAAGATCAGCGCCACCACCGTCATCACGCCCAGGGTGTAGTCGCTGGCCGAGGCGTTGTAGATGGTCAGGCTCCAGTCGGGGTTGAGGGTGGAAGGCATGACGTTCGGGAAGAGACCGATGAAGACGCTCACCACGGCCAGGATGATGGCCACCGCGCCCGACCAGAAGCGGGCGGAACCCTCTAGGAAGCGCACCGCCAGCAGCGCCAGCGCCGCAATCAGGGGCACCAGGATGGCCAAAAAGCCCTTGGAGGTGTAACCGGTGTAGACGAAGAGGCCGTAGACGAAGAGCACCACCGCCACGACCGCGACCCACCACCAGAGGTTGGCCACGCCGCGCGCGCGCTCCGCCAGCTCGCCCTCGAGCTTGATGTTGAGGAAGTTGGCCCCGTGCATGATGAAGATCGCCACAGCGGCAATTCCGCCAAGCAACCCGTAGGGGTTGAGCAGCGTCCAGAAGGTGCCGGTGTACTGCATGTGAGCGTCAATCGGCACGCCGCGGATCAGGTTGGCGATAGCCACCCCCCACAGCAGCGCCGGGGTGAAGGAGCCGAAGAAGATGGCCCAGTCCCAGGCCTGCCGCCAGCCGGGGTCTTCTTTCTTGCTGCGGTATTCGAACGAAACCCCGCGCAAAATGAGCGCCAGCAGCATCAGGAAGAGGGCCAGGTAAAAACCGCTAAAGAGCGTCGCGTACCACTGCGGGAAAGCAGCAAAGATGGCGCCGCCGGCGGTGATCATCCAAACTTCGTTGGCGTCCCAGACAGGGCCAATGGTGTTGATGATGGCCCGCCGTTCGGCGTCGTTCTTGCCCAGGAAAGGCAGCAGGGTGCCCACGCCGTAGTCGAACCCCTCGAGGAAGAAGAACCCCGAGAAGAGCACCGCGATGAGAATGAACCAGATTACGTGCAGATCCATGACCGCCTCCTAGTAAACGAGCGCCCCGTCTTCTTCGGCGCTTTCCGCCATCGAGCGCTGGGCGAACTTGATCATCAGGCCAAGGTCAATAATGCCGAGCACCAAGTAGAGCAGGTTGAAGCCAACCAGCGTCAGCAGCACCATGCTGGCCGGAACCACCGAGCCCGGCGTAACCGCGTCGGCGGTCTTCAAAAGCCCCTGGACTATCCAGGGCTGGCGGCCAATCTCGGCCACCCACCAACCGGTGGAGT
>JALVWZ010000040.1 GCA_027023115.1 Thermaceae bacterium | reverse complement strand
CCCGAGCCGCCGGCCCCCGCGCCTTCGTGGAGTTCCACCTGGTGGTGCCCGGGAAGATGCCGGTGGAAGAGGCGCACGCCATCACCGACCGGCTCGAGCGCGCCCTAGCCAGCGAGGTGCCCGGTTTGGTGGCGGTCATCCACGTCGAACCCGAGAGCGAGGCCAAGACTCACCAGGGTATCCGCATCTCCTGAGTTCCCAGCCCATCCCCGACCAATTTCCACGCACTCCTGCGCAGGCGCATACAAGGACAAAACCAGATACCGTTAGCGCCACCGGCTGATGGCAAAAAGCCGATCCTTACGCAATATTTCCATTTTGGCAATTTGAAGCCGTGATAAAATACGAATCGTAAAACAAAAGGAGGTACCCTATGAAGCGGTTCTGGCTACATGGCGTATTGGCTCTGGCAATTGGTCTGTTCGCGTCGGCGTTGGCCTACACTCCTGGCAACGTCGAGTGCATCGCCCCCGCCAACCCCGGCGGCGGTTGGGACTTTACCTGCCGTAGCGGCGGCAAGCTCCTCTACGACCTGGGCATAGTCTCCAGACCGGTCAAGGTCACCAACATGCCCGGCGGCGGCGGCGGCGTGGCCTTCGCCCACGTGGTCACCCAGCGCAAGGGCAACCCCAACATCCTGGTAGCCGCCTCGCCGGCGACCACCCTGCGCTTGGCCCAGGGCAAGTACGGCAACTTTACCGCCAGTGACGTGCGCTGGCTGGCGGCCATCGGCGCTGACTTCGGCGTGATCGCGGTCAAGGCCGACGCTCCCTGGAAGACCCTGGACGACCTGATCGCTGACCTCAAGAAGGACCCCACCAAGATCGCCATCGGCGGCGGCAGCTCGGTGGGCGGGCAGGACCACATGAAGGTCCTCTTGCTGGCCAAGGCCGCCGGCATTGACCCCAAGGCCCTCAAGTACGTTCCCTTCGACGGCGGCGGCGAGGCGCTCACCGCCATGCTCGGCGGCTTCGTCCAGGTCTTCCCGGGCGACGCCTCCGAAACCATCGGCCAGATGCAGGCCGGTAAGATCCGCATTCTGGCGGTCCTCAGCGAGAAGCGCCTTTCGGGCGATTTCGCCAACATCCCCACCGCCCGCGAGCTGGGCTACGACGCGGTCTGGGCCGTCTGGCGCGGCTTCTATATGCCCCCCGGTGTTCCCGACGACGCCTACAACTTCTGGGTGCAGGCCATGAAGAAGGTCGCCGACTCGCCCGAATGGGCCAAGATGCGCGACGAGAGCGGCCTGGCGCCCTTCTACAAGGGCGGCGCCGATTTCGACGCCTTCATCAAGAAGCAGGTGGCCGACTTCCGTGAGCTCTCCAAGGCGCTGGGTCTGATCAAGTAATGACCGAGCGCAAGTCGCACAAGAGCGACCGGATAACCGGGGTGCTCTTGCTACTGCTCAGCCTGGGATACGGCTTCGAGGCCTTGCGCCTCGAAGCCGACTTTCTCGCCGACCCCCTGGGTCCGCGTGCCTTTCCGCTCCTGCTGGCGGCGGCGCTCGGGCTCTTCTCGCTCTACCTGATATTCAAGCCGGACCCCGATCCGCACTGGCCGCCGACGCGGGTGTTGCTGGGCCAGCTGGCCATGCTGGTCAGCTTCGTCGTCTACAGCTACGCGTTGGCGCCGCTGGGCTTCTTGCTGGCGACGACGCTGGAGATGGCGGTTCTCTCGCGGCTCTTTGGCGCCGACTGGCGGCGCGGCTTCCTCGGTGGGGCGGGGTTGGCCTTGGGGCTCTACGTGTTGTTCGTCTTCGGCTTGGGCATTCCCCTGCCGTTGGGCCGTTGGTGGCCCGGTTAGGAGGCGGGTGTGGACGTATTTTCTTTGCTGGCGCACGGCTTTTCCGTAGCGCTAACGCCGCTCAACCTCTTCCTGGCCTTTGCCGGCGCCTTCCTGGGAACCCTCATCGGGGCGCTTCCTGGTATCGGGCCGGTGAACGGCGTGGCCATTCTGATCCCCATCGCTTACGCCCTCAAGCTGCCGCCGGAGTCGGCGCTGATCCTGCTCGCCGGGGTCTACTACGGCGCCGAGTACGGCGGGCGCATAGCGAGCATCCTCCTCAACGTCCCCGGCGACGCCGGCGCGGTGATCACAACCCTCGACGGCTACCCGATGGCGCAAAAGGGTAAGGCTGGAGAAGCCTTGGCCCTGTCGGCCATCAGCTCGTTCATTGGCGGCACGCTGGCGGTGATCGGGCTGACCCTCTTTGCTCCCTATCTGGCGGAGTGGGCCATCAAGTTCGGCCCGGCCGAGTACTTTGCCCTGATGGTCTTCGCCTTTACCACGCTGGCCAGTCTGGCCGGCAAGAACCCAGTCAAGGCGCTGATCGCCAGCGTTTTCGGGCTGATGCTGGCCACGGTGGGCATCGACCCGGGCAGCGGCGTGCCCCGCTTTACCTTTGGCGAGATGAAGCTCTACGACGGCGTCGACTTTTTGGTGGTGGCCATCGGCCTCTTCGCCATCAGCGAAGTGTTGACGCTGATGGAGCACTCCTACTTGGGCACGGCGCAGCGGATCAAGGTGCAAACCAAGCTGGTTTCCATGAAAACCTTCATGGCTTCCCTTTGGTCCATCCTGCGCAGCTCGCTGATCGGCTTTTTCATCGGTGTGCTTCCCGGGGCCGGCGCCTCGATAGCCAGCGCCGTCGCTTACACCACCGAAAAGCGGCTGGTGGACCATGAGGGCACCTTCGGAACTGGCGACCCGCGTGGCGTGGCCGCCCCCGAAGCTGCCAACAACGCCGCCTCGGGCGGGGCGATGGTGCCGATGCTGACGCTGGGCGTTCCCGGCAGCGGCACTACCGCGGTGCTGCTGGGGGCGCTGATGATGTTCAACGTTACTCCGGGGCCGCTGATCTTCCAGCAGCGCCCGGAGATAGTGTGGGGCCTGATTGCCTCGATGTACATCGGCAACGTCATGCTGCTGGTGCTCAACCTGCCGCTGGTCGGTCTCTTCGCCCGTATTCTGACCATTCCCCGCTGGTTCTTGGTGCCGGCTATCGCGGCACTCAGCTTCATCGGCGTCTACGCGGTCAACAACAGCGCCTTCGACCTGCTCTTCATGACCGGTATCGGCGTGGTCGGCTACCTGATGCGCAAGGCCGGCTTTCCGCTGGCGCCGGTGATCTTGGGGCTGGTGCTGGGCCGCTTGATGGAGGTCAACTTGCGCCGGGCGCTGGCGATAAGCGGCGGCGACTGGAGCATCCTCTACGCCAGTCCGCTTTCCAAGGCGCTCTGGGCGCTGGCCCTGCTGAGCCTGCTGTTTCCCTACCTGACGGGATTTTTTGGCTCGCGACGGCGGCCGCCGGATGTGTGACACCCCAAAATGGGGGTAGATGTAAAAAAAGCGTCAAAATAAACTAGATTGGAGGAGGTATACTTTGACTACTTTATGGATTTTGCTTGGAATCCTGGTCATTGTGGGGGGCTTCGTCGCCACCACCTACAACTCCCTCATTGCCCGTAAGAACCAGATCGATTACGCCCAAGGGGCCATCGACGCGCTGCTCAAGAAGCGCTTCGACCTGATCCCCAACTTGGTGGCCACCGTGAAGGGCTACGCCACCCACGAGCGCGAGCTGCTGGAAAAGGTGACCGAGCTGCGCTCGCGCATCGGCCAAGCGAAGGACGACGACGAGAGGCTGGGCCTCGAGGGCCAGATGTCGGGTCTGCTGGGCCGCCTCCTGGTGCAGCTCGAGGCCTACCCAGACCTGAAGGCCAACCAGAACTTTCTGCAACTGCAGGCCACGCTGAACGAAATCGAGGAGCAGATCTCGGCCGCCCGCCGCGCCTTCAACGCCGCGGTAGTGGAGTTCAACAACGCCATCGAGATGTTCCCCTCCAACCTGGTGGCCGGCTTCATGGGCCTCAAGCGGCGCAAGGTGTTCGAGGTGGAAGAGTCGGAAGCCAAGGCGCCCAACGTGGGCGAGCTTTTCGGGAACTAAAGCGCTCCCATGCCGACCCGGGCCGCCGACCCCCTCCGGGCCTTCTACCGGCTGGTTCCCAGGATTAGGGCTCTCGAGGACGAGCGCCGTAAGACCTGGGTCAGCTTGGTGGTGGCCTGGACGGCGCTGGTGGGGCCCGGGTTGCTATTAGGTTTTTGGCTGCTCAGCCTGGGCGGCAACTGGCTGGCGTTCTTGACGCCGCCGCTGGTGGGGGCGGGGCTGGCCTACTGGCTCTCGAGCAGCCTCGTTTACCCCTTCAAGTACGAGTTCAAGCGCAAGGTCATCAAACCGCTGATGAAGGAGCTGTTGGAGGACGTCGAGTACGCTCCGCTCGGCTCGGTGGGACCGCTCGACCTCGAGGCCAGCCTGCTCTTCGACAAGCCGTTTAACAGCGTCGAGGGCGAGGACCTGGTGCTGGGTCGTTTGAACGGGGTGGAGCTCAAGTTCTCCGAGGTGGCCGGCTACCGCCTGCAGCGGCAAAACGAGCCGACCAGCAGACAGGCCGCCTTTCGCGGCCTCTTCTTCGTGGCCGACTTCAACAAGCCGGCGCGGGGGCAGGTGATAGTCCGCC
>JALVWZ010000039.1 GCA_027023115.1 Thermaceae bacterium | reverse complement strand
CCCGCCCCCTTCGAGGTGGCCGGCATGCTCGACTTCTCGCTGACCGTCACGGGCCTGCGTGCTAAGTCGGACATCCAGGTGTTCCACCTAAACCCGGCCCCGCTTATCGGCATGGGCCCGGTAATCTCGCACGCCATCTCCAAGATTCTCGAGCGCAAGGGCATCGCCTACCACGGCGGGTTCGAGCTGGCCGAGGGCGGTAACGGCGTGGTCAAGGCCAAGGACGGCCGCACCCTGGAGTACGACCGCCTAATTCTGGTGCCCCCCTTCGCCCCCAACCGGGTGGTGCGCGAGTCGCCGCTGGCGGGGCCCAATGGCTTTCCCGAGGTAAGCCCCTACACCTTCAAGTCGACCCGCTACGACAACGTCTTCGTAATCGGCGACACCGTCAACCCGGCGCTCAACCTGCCGCCGGCAGGCGTGGTGGTTCACTACCAGGGCGAGTACATTGCCGGCGTAATCGCCGCCGAGCTGCGCGGCTCTTACATCGGCGAGCCCTTCAACGCGGTGGCGATGTGCATCATGGACTTTGGCGACGACGCCATCCTGCCGCAGTGCGACTTTACCGACATGCTCTACGGCAAGGGCATGCCTTCCTGCGGCGTGATGGCTCAGGGGCGCTCGGTGCGGATCGCCAAGATGCTCTTCGAATCGATGTTCTTCGCCACCATGTTCTGAGGAGGTGACCATGCCGACCGTAGAAGAAAGACTGGAGCGCATTGAGCGCATCCTCGACGACAGCGGCATCGGTTTCTTGGGCGATATCAAGCTGGGGCCGACGGTGGTCGAGAACCTCAGCCTGCTCATGGAGCCCAAGAACCTTCGCCTGCTTTCGATCCTCGACCGTTTCGTGGAGCAGGCCGACGCCCTCGAGCGCACCGCCGAGGCTCTGGAAAAGCTGGACAAGAGCGGAGTGATCACCCTCGCCGGCGACGCCTCGGAAACGCTGATGAGCAACCTCAGCCTGCTCTTCGAGCCCAAGAACCTGCGCCTGCTCTCCCACCTGGGCAACCTGGTGGACGTCTTAGCCGGCATCGACCCGACGGCAATGGGCATGATGATTGAGGCCGGCACCAAGGCGATGAGCGAGACCTTTTCCGAGGAGACCATCAAGAACCCGCCGCGGGTGGGGATGGTGGGCCTCTTGGGGCAGCTCAACGACCCCGAGATCCAGCAGGCTTTGGGGATCCTCTTCCAGCTGCTGCGGGTGCTGCCGCGGATGATGAAGCACCTCAAGGGCGAGATGGAGACCATGCAGGAAATCATGGACAAGATGATGAAAAAGTAGCCGTTTTGACCAACCTTCCTCCTGCCCGCGGCCTTTGGTCGCGGGTAAATCGTCGTGCCGAAGCGCGTTCTTGGAGAGCTCCGCAGGCCCGGCTTCGCCAGCGGTTATTTCTGATCGGTTGCCACAACTTTTGTCCCGCGGGGCTTTGGGTATGCTCGAGAAGGTGGAAAAGGCAGGTCATCAGCGACACGCGCGCAACGCGCGTTTCCAGCGACTGGCCGCTTTGCACGGCGGGGTGCTGGGGGTGGCCTTGCTGGGGCTGGCCGAGCTGGCGGCGCCCTTCGAGCAGGCGCTGGCGCGCTGCCCCGGTCACGAAAGCCTCCCCTGCGCCGCTCGCGGCGGCAGGCCGCGCGAGTGCTTCGTGCGCAAGCTGGAACAGCTGGCCCATTCCAGCCTGCGGGGTGGGCGCAGCCGCCGTCTCTGGGAGCGGCGTTTTCTGGAGGAGGAGGTGGGGGCCTGTCTGGAGGCCTTCGCCGGCTACTTTCCGGCCGAATTGCGGCCGGTGCTCGAGTACACCCGCGAGCAGGTAGCCGCCGACATGGAGTACCTTAACGGGGTCGTTGGCTGAGACCTGGTTTCGGGTTTTCTTTCGCGCCCGTGCTATTCTTCTATACGTGCCGACCCTGTTGCTCTCCGACGTTCACGGGAACATCGTTGCTCTCGAGGCGGTCCTGCGCCACGCCGGAGAACGCGAGTACGACCGAGTAGTGTTTCTCGGCGACGCCGTGGGTTACTACCCCGACGGCGACGCCGTGATCAGCAAACTGCGCGAGTTGGGAGCGCTGGGAGTGATGGGCAACCACGACGCCTGGCTGCTCACCCTGGACGTGCTCGAGGGCGAGGGTTACGTCTTCGACATCCTTCGCTGGCAGGCGGAGCGTCTCAGCCCCGAAAATCGCGCCTGGCTGGCGGCGCTCCCCTGGAGCGTTGGCGAGGGCGACTGGCTGGCGGTCCACGGCAGCCCCTGCGACCCCTTCACCTACGTAGACGACCTGGAGGTGGCCCGCGAGGCCTTCTCCTGCACCGGCGCCCGCTGGATCTTCCACGGCCACACCCACTTGGCCGGTGCTTTTACCGCCCTCGACGGCCCCAGCGGCCCCTGGGTGCGTCACCGCGCCTTCACCGAAGCCGAAAGCCGCCTCAAGCTGGGTCCCAAGGCGCGGGCGCTGGTCAACCCCGGCTCGGTGGGGCAGCCGCGCGACGGGGTGGCCCTGGCCGGATACGCCATCTGGCGCGAGGAAGAAGACGAGGTAACGGCCTACCGGGTGGAGTACGACATAGCCGCGGTCGAGGAGCGGGTGCGGCAGGCCGGCTTTCCGGCGCCGCTCTACCAGCGCCTCTACCAGGGGAGGTAGGGCTTGATCGAGATAATCGGGCACGAGCGGCAGCGGCGTCTGCTCGCGGCCCGGCCGGCGCAGAGCTTCCTCTTCGTTGGTCCCGAAGGGGTGGGGCGGCGGGCGGTGGCGCGCTGGTTCGCCTACGGCCTCAACTGCGAGCGTGGCTTTCCCCCCTGCGGAGAGTGCGCTTCCTGCCGTATGGCCGGGCACCCCGACTACCTGGAAATCAAGCCTCAAACAAAAACCAAGTCGGGGCAACTGGCGCGACGGCCGCAGATCCGACTCGAGCAGATAGCCCCCCGCGAAGGCGCGGAAGAACCCAGCCTGATCGAGTGGATGCAGACCGCGCCCCGCTTCCGGGCCAAGGTGGCGGTCATCGACTCGGCCCACCTGCTTGGCGAGCAGGCGGCCAACGCCCTCCTCAAGCTGCTCGAGGAGCCCCCCAGCTACGGCTACATCGTCCTGATAGCGCCGGTGCGCGAAGCGGTGCTGCCCACGCTGGCCAGCCGCAGCCTGGTGCTCGGCTTCGGGCCGGCGCCGCTGGCGGAGTTGCGCCGTCTGACCAACGACGAGACCGCCCTCGGGTACAGTGAGGGTGCGGTAGGCCGCCTGCGGCGGGCCCTGGCCAACCCGGCCGGCCTGCACGAAGCCGAGAGCGCGGCCCGCGAATGGCTGGATTCGCTGGCCGAGCCGGCGCAGCTGCTGGCGGCGACGCGGCGGCTGGAACAGTTGGCCGCCGGCGAGTTCGACCCCTGGGTATTCGTCGCCGCTTTGGACGAGCAGTTGCGGCTGCGCGAGGAGTTGAGCGCCTATGTTTCCGCCGAGCTGGCCCATACGCGGCTGGCTTTGGCGATGAGGAGGATTTATGCCGAGATGCGTGCGGGTTCGCCTGTTTCACGGTAGGGAACCCAAGCTGTACCCGATGCGTCTGAAGGGCGAGCCGCCGCCCGTGAGCAGCCAGGTGGTGGTGCGCACCCCGCGCGGCCTGGAGCTGGGCGAGGTGCGCAGCGACCCGCGGGAAGAGGCCAAGTCGAGCGGCGAATTGGTGCGCGTCGCCGACGAACGTGACCTGGAGCGGGTGCGCCAGTTCCGCGAGAAAGAAGTCAGCCTCAAGTGGTGGCTCAAGGCGCGCCTGCGTGAGAAGCTGCCGCAGGTCAAGATTTTGGGCTGCAATTACACCCTCGACGGCGGCCACGTGGTGGTCTACTACGCCGCCGAGCAACGGGTGAACCTGGGTGGGGTGGTGCGCGAGATAGCCCGCCACGCCGGGGCCCGCGTCGAGTTCGTGGCCAAGGGCCCGCGCGACCAGACCGCCTACCTGGGCACGCTGGGGATGTGCGGCCTGGAAAGCTGCTGCAGCACCTGGATGCAGCAGTTCGCCCCGGCCACCATTCGCATGGCCCGCGACCAGCAACTGCCGCTGAGCCCCGAGAAGATTAGTGGCCCCTGCGGTCGCCTGCTCTGCTGCCTGGCCCACGAGCACGCCCACTACAAGGAGCTGCTGGCCGACATGCCCAAGCGCAACGCCAAGGTCTGCACCGAGAGCGGCGTTTGCGGCAAGGTGATCAAGCTGAACCCGCTGGCCGGTACCGTAGACCTATACACCGAGGGCGGTGGGGTGGTCAGCGTCGCGAAAGAGCAGCTCAGGCCCAAGGAGCGCTAATGCGTTTTCTGGAGGTAAGCGGCAAGCCGGCGCGCTTCGTCCACTTCTACCCGGCCGTGGTGGTGGTCATCGGGGTGAGCGGCGCCGGGCGCGACAACTTCATGCCCGCCGTCTGGCACGGTGGACTCTCCTTCGACCCGCCCCTCTTCGGCGTGGGCGTGAGCCCCAAGCGCTTCAGCTACGAGCTATTGCGGGAGGCGGCGGCATTCAGCGTCAGCTTTCACCCCTTCGCGCAGGCCGCTTTGATCCAGCGCCTGGGTTCGGTCAGCGGCCGCGACGTTGACAAGGTGAGCGCCTTCGGCCTGGAGGTGGTTCGCGGGCGGGCGCTCGAGGTGCCGCTGTTGGGCGGGTTTTACGCCGCGTACGAACTGGAGAAGGAGAGCGAGTTGCAGACCGGCGACCACACCCTCTTCGTCGGCCGCCTGCGGGGGCTCTGGGAAGAAGAAGAGGCGTTCGCGGCGGGCGCTTTGGACCCGGCCCGCGCCGCCAGCCTGCTCTACTACGGTCGTTACCGCTACGGCCGCCCCGAGCCGGAGGTGCTCGACCTGGAGGAACGGTGAGCAGCCGGGCCGAGCGCGCCGGCGCGGCCGTCAGTCGCTTGCGCCTGGGCAAGGGGCGCAGCGAGGCGCAGCTCCTCTTTGCCGATGGCAGCTTGCTGCATATGCGCCACGACAAGCACAGCCGCTGGCTGCAGGGCGGCGCCGGCGGCATGGCGGCGGAACTGCACGGGTTCGTGACCTCCTTCGAGCTGCGGCGGGGGTGGGTGCGCCTGTGCTTTGACGACGGCAGCGCCCTCGAGGTGGGCTACAGGCTGCGCCGCCTGCTGGTGCGAACGACGCCGCCGAAAGAATAAACAACAGGTCTGGCGGACCACTTTCTGGCCAGCGCGTCGCAGAAGCCCGTTCCTATTTCCTTGAAAGGGTTCATAGTTGCCAGGCACGAACGCGGTGGCTCTTGACGTCCGTCGAGTCAAGTAAAACTCATCGTCGCCCCTTCAGCCGGGAGCGATGGCGATGATGACGGTTGCCGGCGGGAAGACAATGGTCGAAGCCAGCCGGACCGGAAGAGCGGGGCGGCGGGGCGCCTGGGCTGGCACAGGAAACCTGCTTTTCCGTGCCGGTTCCTTCCCGCGTACGTCGGCAACCACTTCGCCCGCGTGTCTACTGCCGCCCCGACGTGAAAAAGCGCCGGGCGTGCCGGCGCTTTCGCGTGGCGTTCGCCTTACTTCTCGTAGGGCTTGCCGATGGCCTTGGGCGGCCGCGAAGTGCCCACGAAGCCGGCCAAGACCAGCATGGTGATGACGAAGGGAAAAGCCTCGATGATGGTCGGCGGCATGATGTCGGAGCCGCCCAGCTGGATGGCCAGCGCCTTGGCAAAGCCGAAGAGGAGCGTCGAGCCGAGCACCCCCAGCGGGTGCCACTTGCCGAAGATGAGCGCCGCCAGGGCGATGAACCCCTGACCGGCCGACATGTTACGGACGAACTGGTTGAGCAGGCCAATCGAGAGGTAGGCCCCGGCCAGGCCGGCCAGCATCCCGGAGATGATGACCGCGGTGTAGCGAGTGCGGAAGACGTTGATGCCCATCGTATCGGCCGCCTCGGGGTGTTCGCCCACGCTGCGCAGGCGCAGGCCCCAGGGGGTCTTGAACATCACGTACCAAGTGATCGGCACCAGCGCGAAGGCCAGGTAGACCAGGGGGCTAAAGCCGAACCACTCGGGCAGGCGGTTGGTGACCTCGGCGGAGTTAGTGGCGTTGTCGTAGAAGTAGACCAGCACCAGCGAGGGCAGTCCGGCGGCCAGCAGGTTGATGGCGGTGCCGCTGATGATCTGGTCGGCCTTGTACTTGATCGAAACCACCGCGTGGATCCAGCCGATGAAGCCGCCAACGATCATCGCCAGCAGGACCGCCACCCAGGGGATCCACCAGATGTGGATGCCGGGGTGCTTGGCAACGTAGGGGGCCTCGAGCAGCTGGGCACTGACGGCGGCGGTCAGGGCGCCGAAGATGATCATGCCCTCGAGGGCGATGTTGACCACGCCGCTGCGCTCGCTGAACATGCCGCCCAACGCGGTCAGCAGCAGGATGGTGGTGGAGCGCAACGTCGTTTGGAATAGGGGAACCAGGAAAGCCGCGGTGAAGAGCGTTGCCAGACTCATCTCAAAGCACCCCCTGTACGCCTTCCTCGGCCTGGGCCGCGAGGATCGGGTCGGTGAAGTAGCGTGGCAGGAAGCCGCCGGCGGCGATGAAGAGCACAATTAACGCCTGCAGCATCATCACCAGCTCGCGGCTGATGCCGAGCTGCAGGTCGAGCTGCAATCCGCCGGTGGAAAGCACGCCGAAGAGGAGCGCCGAGAGGAAGACGCCGATGGGCGTGTTCTGCCCCAGCAGGGCCACGGCGATGCCGTCAAAGCCAACGTTGGTGGGTAGCGACTGCTTGAGGCGGTACTCGTCGATGCCGCCGCCGAGGACGTAGTGGGTGGCGGCCAAACCGGCCAGGGCGCCGGAGATGGCCATTGCCAGGATCGTTTTCTTGGCGATGCTGATGCCGCCGTACTCGGCCGCTTTGGGAGCCAGGCCGACGGCCCGCAGTTCGTAGCCGTCGCGGGTCCGCCACATGTAGTAGTTGTAGAAGGCCACCGCGAAGGCGGCGATGATGAAAGCGCCGTTGAGGCGCACCGAAGCCAGCCGCGAGGAGAGGTGCATGGGGATGCCTGGTAAAAAGCCGCCGATGAAATAGCCGACCACCGAGGCACCCAGCGCCAGCAGAAGGCGCTTGCCCATTTCCAACCGCTTGAGTAGCACGTAGGCCACCACCAGCGCCACCAGCGCCAGCGGCAGGGCCCAGCTGAGGCTGCCGGTCCAGGCTCCCGAAGCGTCCTGGTGGAAGCCGAAGAGGTTGACCATCAGCGGAATCCGCGCCGACTCGGCAACTTCGTAACTGCGCCCTTCGTAGCCGGGAAACTTGAAGGGCATGTGTAGCGTCCACTTGCCAAAGAAGGTGTACTCGTTGGAGGCGATCATGAAGAGGAAGACCGAGGCGGCGATGTAGTTCATCATGATCGTATTGATGACCTCGTGAGCGCCGTAGCGGGCCTTGAGCCAGCCGGGGATGGCGCCCCAGAAAGCCCCGCCGGCCGCCGCCGCCAGAATCGAGAGCGGTAGGAAGATGGCCCGCGCCACCCCGTAGGGAAGGCCGGCGAACCAGTGGGCGCTGGCCAGGTGGACGCCCACCAGCATGGCCATGATGGCGCCGATGGTTAGCTGCCCGGGAGCGCCGATGTTGAACAGGCCGGCCTGGAAGCCAAACGCCACCGCCAGACCGGTAAAGATCAGCGGGGTGGCGATGAGCAGGCTTTGGAACCAGCCGGAGGCGGTCAGTAGCGGCCCGAAGAGGAGTTGGAAAGTGTAGGTTACCAAGTCTAGCTTGGCGGTGTAGTAGTTCAGCAAGCTGGCGTGTTCCGGCAGCTTGACGTCGCGCAGGATCCAGACGACCACGGCACCGGCGACCATTGCCAGCAACATACTGACCACCGGCACCACCACCCCGCGCCAGCGTACCAGCAGCGCCCGACCACCGGGAAGCTGCAAGCGGCCGATCATCAAAAGCAAGAGGCTGTAGAGCAGGCTCGCGTAAGCCCCCAGCGAGAGCGAGTAGCGCTTTAGCGGCGGGCGACGCGCGCCGGCGGCCAAGGCAGCGTTGTTGGCGGCCCAAACGGCGTGATAGAAGAGGAAGGCCTCGAGCGCGAAGACAGCCAGACCAACCAGGCCGAGGACGTAGTAATACCTGGCCCTGCTCTTGGCGTCGGGAACGAAGGCGAGAGCTGCCGCCACCAGCGCCAGCACTACCCAGAAGACGGTGAAGTAGCCCAGCCAGCTGACGTCGGGCATAGCCTTGGCGCGGCCGTAGAGGTCGAGCGTGCCCCAGATGGTGATGAGCACCCCCTTGCCCCCGAAGGCCCGCATGGCCACCGCCCAGGGGCTGATTGCGAGCAGGAGCAGGAAGATGGCCGAGGTGAGGGCTAACCAAAGACGATTCACGCCCCCGATTCTAACGCATAGCCCCTCCGTCGCGCCCCAGGATGGACGAATCATCAAGCTCGCTTCGGTCACCTGGAAAAGAAGGCTTAGTCGACTACTGCGGCTATGGGGGCTCGTTCGGTTTGAATAGCGGCCAAGCCGTTGCCATAAGGGAAACGTATTCTTTCGCGGCATTCTCGCCGGCCGGGTCGGCGCGGTAGGATGGGGCCCGTGAAGGAGACCGAGGCCAAAGCGCGCGCCGTGCGCCAGATGTTTGGCGAGATAGCCCCCCGTTACGACCTGCTCAACCGCCTGCTCTCGGGGGGCGTGGACCAGCGCTGGCGGCGGCTGGCGGTACGCCTGGCGCTGGCCAATGAGCCACGCCGGGTTCTCGACGTGGCCACCGGCACCGGCGACGTGGCGCTGCTGCTCAAGCGGGAGCGGCCCCAGGCCGAGGTGGTGGGGGCCGACTTTACCCCGCAGATGCTAGAGCTGGCCCGCGCTAAGGCCGAGCGCGCCGGTCTGGAGGTGAGCTTCGTCGAGGGAGACGCCCTGAACCTGCCCTTTGCCGACGGTAGTTTCGAGGCGCTGACGGTGGCCTTCGGGTTTCGCAACTTTGCAGATTACGAGCGCGGTCTGGCCGAGTTCCACCGGGTGCTGGCTCCGGGCGGGCGGGCGGTCATTCTCGAGTTTCCGCCGCCGCCGGCCGGGCTCTTGGGGCGCGCTTACCGCTTTTACTTCAACGGCGTGCTGCCCTGGATTGGCGGGGTGATCTCCGGCAAGCCGGAAGCCTACCGGTACTTGCCCAACTCGGTGGCGCGCTTTCCCGAGCCGGCGCGGCTGGCGCAGATGATGGAAGCAGCCGGCTTCCGGACCAATTACCGGCTGCTGACCGCCGGCATAGCTGCGCTGCACGTGGGGGACAAGCCATGAGCCGGGCGCGCGAGCTGGGCGACTACCGGGCGCTGGTGGAGGCGCTGGAGATGGGTTACACGCCCGCCGAGCTGGAGGAACGCCACGGCCTGCTGGCCGGTTTCGTACGCGAGCGGGGCGCGGGGGCGCACTATGCCAACGGGGTGGTGGAGCTGGTGCACGGCCTGGAGGGGGTATTCGTGTCGTTCCCGGGTTTGCCCAGCGTGGCTTACGCCTGGCTGGGCGAGGCGGCCGGAGAGTTTTTGGGTCCGCTGGAGGCGCAGATGCTGCTTTGGGAGGCGCTGGAGCGGGCCGAGCGCGACGAAGGGGACCTGGTGGTCTTTTACGAAGCTGGCTTTGCCGAGGACGACGAGAAGATATTCATGTCGTACCGCTACGCCGGCGAGCGCTACCAGCGCGGCATAGCCCGCACGCGCCCGCCGCTGTTCCTCTGGCTGGCGGGAGCGCGGGAGAACCTGATCATGCTGCAGTTGCCCGGCGAGGGGTACCTGAGCTTCCGCCTCGAGCGGGGCGCGCCCCTGCTCGGTGAGGTGCGGGCTTGAACGAGTTCGACGTACTGGTCGTGGGTGCGGGGCCCAGCGGCGCGGAGGCGGCGCGGGCGCTGGCCCGCCGTGGTCTGGCGGTGGGGCTGGTCAGCAACAGTCTTGACAGCGTCTACCGCCTGGAAGAAGCGCCTGCCGGAGAAGCGCCGGCGGGCAGTTTGCTGGCCGAGGTCTGGAGCAGCGACCCGTGGACGCTGCACCGCCGCGCCAAGTACGACCTCGAGGCAACGGCGGGGCTGCACTTGTTCCAGTCGGCGGTGGCAGAACTGCTCGTCGAGCGCGGCGAGGTGCGCGGATTGCGCACCTGGGAGGGGTTGGCCTACCACGCCGGTGCGGTGGTGCTGGCGGTGGGCAGCTTTTTGGGCGCAGAGCTGCGCTCGGGGGAGCTCAGGGAGGCCGCCGGGCGCTGGGGGGAGGCGGCCTATCCGGAACTACTCGAGAACCTGCGCGAGCTCGGTTTTTCTTTTGGCCCAGAGGTGTTCCAGGTGGCGGCCAGCACCAGCCGGCCCGCCTACGAGGTGCGCTTTCAGCGCTTCGCCGATGGCGAGTGGGACGCCGCCAGCGGCCGCCTAGAGCGGCTAGGGCGGCTGTACGCGGTCGGGCGGGTGGTCGCTGGTCACGCCCCGGCGACGGCGCGGGCGGCCGCTGGCTTATGGCTGGGGAACCGGCTCGAGCCGGCGGTTGATTCATAGAGCACTAGCTGTACAGTCCGAACACACTATTCGCGCTATCCCCGATCTTCGCGAGTATCATCCCGTCATCCCAGCGACCAGGATCGTTTTTGAAGTCGTGGTAGGGGCGGACCCGCGTGTCCGCCCCGTGGGTACGTGGTACGTGGTGCCTGGTGCGTAGTGATGGTTACATGAGGATGGCCTGCGGCTCGTAGCTTATGGCCTGCAAAAGCGCCATGACCAGCTTTCGGCACTAGATGCGGTAGGGGAGGGTTTGAAACCCTCCCCTACATTCAAGTGTTCGCGGAAACCGAACCCCGGCTTCTCTTCCGGCATGAGCCCCGGATCTCGGCCGGACGAGCCGGCCTCGTTCGGGGAATCGGGAAAGAGCGGCATGTAGCCTGTGGATCGTGGCGCGTGGTGGAGGCGACACCGCGCCCGCGGCCTGCGGTTGGCTTCGGGTAAAGTCTCCCTCCCCTTCGGGTAGGGCCGGGGTGGGGGTTTTGAAACCGGCAAGTGGCTTGTGGCTCGTGGACTGTGGAAACACCTTTGCGCACTGTCGCGCATGCAAACTCGATTCGAACTGCCCACCACGTACTACGTACTACGTACCACGTACTGCTTCGCTACCCACACCCCACCTCCTACATCCTACCCAACCCCGGAGGGATATGGTGAACAACGTGTTGGGAAGGTACGGCTCAGCAGCCCGGCGGCTCGGCTTAAGTGTCACGCCACGCAAATCAGCGAGGGCGAAGCGGCCGCTTCGTGAAACAGGTCAGTGTTGCGTAGGGCAGGGCGGGTAGAGGCCCAGCGGCGGCAGTAGGTCACGCTCGGGGTGGCGCGAGCGCTTGCCGCTCCAAAAATAGCGCCGCCAGCCGCCCGGGTCGCGCTGGTAGTAGTAGACCTTCTTGGTGTCGTCCTGATAGAGCCAGAGGCGGTCGTTTTCGTCCCAGAGCCAGTAGAGGTGACGGTTCTTCCTGAAGGGGGCGGTTTCGTCGCGCAGCTCCAGCCGCCGGCCGGCGCGGATTTGCGGTACCCCGCCGGAAAACTCGAATACGTAGCGACCGTCGGGTGAGCGCTGCGGCAAGACGCGGTTGGCCGGTACACTGCGACAGCCGGCCAGCAGCAGGAGCAGAATTAGTAGCAGTCTAGCCAAAGCTGTAGTGCTTGCGCACCGGCTCGATCACCTTCCAGGTGCAGCTGAGGCCCTGCGGGAAGGTGACCAAGTCGCCCGCGCCGACTTCCACCGGCTCGCCGCCGTCGGGGGTGACCACCACCTTGCCCTCGAGGAAATAGCAGGTTTCGGGCACGTCGTAGCTCCAGGGGAACTCGCTCGGTTCCTTGGTCCAGATGGGCCAGCTGAAGACTCCCAGTTTTTCCAGTTCCTCGCGCGGTGGGTTGTGGGTTACCTTGATTTCCATCGTCAACCTCCTTTACAGCAAACGCCGGTGCTCTTCGAGCATGCAGCGGTCCTGCACCACGGTAATACCGGCGTCGGTCAGCGCTCGGGCGAACTCGTCGTTGCGAATCCCCTTTTGCAGCCAAACCACCGCCGGCGGCGGGTTCATGGCCAGGATGTCCTCGAGGTGGCCGGGCAGCTTGTCGGCACCCCGGAAGACGTCCACCACGTCCACCGGCTCCCCTATCTCCGCCAGCCGCTCCCGCACCGGCTCGCCAAAGAGCTCACCGCCGGCGTACTTGGGATTGACCGGCAGTATCCGGTAGCCGTGCTCGCGCAGGTAGGCGGGAACGTAGTAGGCGGGGCGGCTTTCTTCGGGGTGGGCTCCCAGCACCGCTACCGTATAGCTGCTGCCGAGGATCCAGGCTAGGTCTTCGTCGCGCTCGACGATATGCATAAGTGCAGTCTACCGCCGCTAAATCTTAAATGGATTGAAGTCGGTGCCCTCATCGAAGTAGTCTTCTTGCTCGGCCCGCTTCAGCCAGCCGACCACCGCGTAGGTGAGCGGCAGGAAGACCACCTCCACCCCCACCTTGAACACGTAGTTGCTGACGAACATCAGCCCCACCACTGCCGGCGCGTAGACGCCCCAAAAGGCGATCAGCAGGAAGGTGCCGGTGTCTACCGCCTCGCCAACCAGCGTCGAGCCGATGGCCCGCAGGCCGAAAAAGCGGCCGCGACTTTGCAGCTTCATCTTGGCCAGGACGTAGCTGTTGCTAAACTCGCCTGCCCAGTAGGCCAGCAGGCTGCCCAGGACGATGCGCGGCATCAGCCCGAAGAGGCGGTCGAAGGCGGCGGCGTAAGGGGTTACTCCCGGGTCCGGCAGCGCCGGCAGCGCCGCCACCAGGCTGAAGGTCAGGCTGGCCAGCGCCAGCAGGAAGAAGCCGGTCCAGATCACCCGCCGGCTGCGGCGGTAGCCGTAAACCTCGGTTAGCACGTCGCCGAAGATGTAGGCCAGCGGAAAGAGCAGGGTGCCGCCGTCGAAGCCGAAAGGGCCGAGTTGAACCACCTTGGTGGCGGCCACGTTGGAGATGATCAGCACGGCCACGAAGGCGGCGGTGATGAGATCGAGGTATTTATAGTTCTCCATGTTCCAGACCCCGCTAAGTGTAACCTCCCAACACCTTGTTCATCATAGGGGGTGCGTAGTACGTGGTACGTGATGCATAGTTCGTGGTAGGTGGTTCGAATCGAATGCGCTACGCGCGATTGCTCACCGCGGTGTTTCCACAGGCCACGAGCTACGAGCCACTTACTGGTTTCAAAAACCCCACCCCAACCCTCCCCCAAGGGAGGGAGGCTTGTCCGATGCAAGCCGCAAGTCGCGAGCGTTTCCTCGGTCGCAACTACAGGCCACGAGCCGCAGGCCACAAGCCGCTTTTCCCGATTCCCCGAACGAGGCCGGCTCGTCCGGCCGAGATCCGGGGTCTATGCCGGAAGAGGAGCCGGGATTAGGTTGCCGCAGGCGCGCCGACGCCGGAACGCAGGGGAAGGTTTAACCCCCATACCGGTAAGGGCCGAAGGCTGAGCATGGCACTTCTACGACCTGCAATCCATAAACCACAAGCCACAGGCCACGAGCTACGAGCTACAGACTCGCTTAGAACGAGTTACGCGCTGCGGGCCGTCCCGTCGCCTTCACCACGTACTACGCACCACGCACCAGTAGGGGCGGCCCCATGTGTCCGCCCCTACGACGGGATAACACACGCCACAGGCCAGTAGTGCTTCACCTCAGACGGCGCCAGCGGCATGTTCGGACTGCAAAACCAGACCGCCATAGGCGCCTGGCTTCAGGTTCTCAGGTAAACAACGGTAACCCCGTGACCGCCCTCGTTGGGCATGGCGTCGTGAAAACGCTCGACGCGACGGTCGTGGCGCAGGAAGTTCTGGATTTCGCGGCGCAGCACGCCGGTGCCCTTGCCGTGGAGGATGCGCACCGGGGAGTTGCCGGTGGCGGCGGCCTCGTTCAGGAAGTCGTTGACCGCCTCGAGCGCCTCGGCTGCGGTCAGACCTCGGACGTTCAGCTCGGTTTCGAAGCCGGCGTCCACCACCACCGCTTCGCGGGGGCGGGGCGCTCCCTCGCCGCGCGGGCGCAGCTCGGCGGTGGGCACGCGGATCTTGACCTGGCCGATCTGCACCAGGGTTTCCTCGCCTTCCACCCGCACAACCCGACCCTTTTGGTGGTAGCTGGGCACCTCCACCAGCATTCCCGGCTCCAGACCTGGCAGCGGGTTGCGGCCCGGGCCGGTGCGCGGCTTGGTCTTCTCGCGAATCTTCATTACCTCGCGCAGGGCGTCGCGCTTTTTTGCGCTGCTCTCGCGGGCCTGCACCTTCAGCTCGCGGATCTGCCTGTGGGCCTCCGCCAGCAGGCGGTCGGCTTCGGCGCGGGCGGCCTCGAGGGCGGCGTTCTTCTCCGCAGCGATGGCCGCCAGCCGCTCTTCCAGCTCGGCGCGCAGCCGCGTCGCCGCCGCGCTCTCGCGCTCGGCGGCCGCCAGCCGCTCTTCCAGCTCGACCTCGCGCCGCTCCAGCTGCGCCAGCAGCTCCTCCACCCGCGCGCCGCCCGCGCCCAAGGCGGCTTCGGCGGCTCGCAGCACTTCTTCGTCCAGGCCCAGCCGCCGGGCCACCGCCAGGGCGTAACTGCGCCCGGGCACGCCCACCTGCAGCTTGTAGGTGGGGCTCAGGTCTTCCACCACGAAACCCATGCTGGCGTTCTCCAGCCCCTCGCTGCGCCCGGCCAGCGCCTTCAGCGGGGTCAGGTGGGTGGTGATTATCCCCCGCGCACCCCGGCGCAGCAGCGCCACGATTACCGCCTGCGCCAGCGCCGCGCCCTCTTCGGGGTCGGTGCCCGAGCCCAGCTCGTCGATCAGGACCAGGGCGTCCTCGCCGGCGTTTTCCAAGATCCGGTCCAGCCGCCGCAGGTGGGCGGCGAAGGTGGAGAGGTTGGCGGCCAGGCTTTGTTCGTCGCCAATGTCGGCCTCCAGCCTTCGCACCCAGCCCAGCTCGGCGGAGTCGGCGGCCACGAAGAGGCCCGCCTGGTGCATCAGCACCGCCAGGCCGAGGGTCTTGAGGAGCACCGTCTTGCCGCCCATGTTGGGACCGGTCACCAGCAGGATGCGGGTGCGCCCGTCCAGGTGGAGGTCGTTGGCCACAGGGTTTTCCAGCAGCGGGTGACGGACGCCGACCAGGTGATAAGAACCGATGGGTCCGGAGCGCGCCGGGGACAGGTTCCAGTCCTCGGCCAGGATGGCGGCGGCGCGGATCACGTCGAGGCGGGCCACTGCCGCCAGCGTTCCCGCCAGCTCGGCGTCGCCGGCCAGCAGGCCGGCCAGCTCGGCCAGTACCTTCAGCACCTCGGCTTCTTCCTCGAGGCGCAGCTGGGCCAGCTCGTTGTTGAGGGGCACCACCCCCGCCGGCTCCATGAAGACGGTGGCGCCCGAGTCAGACTGGGCCAGGACGATGCCGCCTATCTGGCTTTGCATCTGCACCTTTACCGGGATGACGTAGCGGTCGCGGCGCAGCGTCACGTAGCGTTCCTGGACGGCCTCGGGGTGGGCGTCCATGACCGCCTCGAGCCGTTTGACGATTCGCTCGCGCAGCGGGTTGAGGCGCTGGCGGATGCGCTTCAGCTTGGGGGTGGCGTCGTCCTTGACCTCGCCGGCTTCGTCGAGCGACTCGGCCACGCGGCGGCGGAAGAGGGCGTGCTCGCCGATGCGGCTGGCGGTCTCGGCCAGGGCGCCCTCGCCGGCGGCGAGGATCTCGCGCTTCAGCTCGGCGACGCGCTCCAGGGTGGCGGCGGCCTCGACCAGCTCGAGCCCCTCGGGCCGCTCGCCGCGGGCCACCTTTTCCAAAAGGGGCCGCGGGTCGTAAATGCCGCCCATCCGATAGCCCAGCGCCGCCGCTTCCGATACCGCCTGCCGGAACGTGGCCGCTTCTTCCCCTGAGGCAAAGGGGCGCCAGCCGGCGGCCAGGTCCGCCCCCGGACGGGTGGAGGCCCGCTCGGCCAGGGCGGTGGCCACCAGCGGAAAATCGAGTTTGGCGAGCGTCTCGGCGTCTACCATAGCGCAAACTCAACTATACCCGCAGCCGCCGTTCATCGCGGTCACACCGAAAAGGGACTATAATACTTGGAGCATGGAAGACGAAATCAGCTTGCGCGACGTATACCTGGTACTCAAGCGGGCCAGCCGCCTCATCTGGGGCGTTACCATAGCCGCTTTCGTACTGGTTTACATTGCCGCGCGTCTAATGCCGGCCACCTACGAGAGCGAAGCCCTGACCCAGGCGCTGGTGCTCAAGCCGCAGGAAATCAGCCAGCGACAAGGCGTAGCCGCCGTTTTTCGTTCGGCGCCCTCAGGCCAGGCCATGGGGCTTGGTTTTAGCAAGCAGATCGAGAACGAAGGCCCCTACGTTGCCAAGGTGATCGGCAACGCGCCCGTCAAGGTCAAGACCCACTTCGACGATAAGAAGAACGTCCTCACCGTCAAGGTGCGCGCCGGCGACGCGAAGGCGGCGCGCCAGTTTGCAGAGGAATTGCTGGGCGCTTTCAAGCTATACGTGCGTGACCAGGTCTATGCCAGCGCCAACTCGGCACTCGAGGGCACCATGGAGCAGACCCGCCTCGATTCCGAGGCCCTGCAAGCCCGCATCGAGCAGCTCAAAAAGTCCATTGCAAAAATCATACCGGTCAAGGCGACCACCGCCGCCCAGGTGGCGCTGGAGTCGGACGATGTTCCGCCCGACGTAGCCCGAGCCGAAAACCCGGCCTTGGCGTACATGAGCCTCGAGCTGGCCAAGCAGCAGACCAACCTGGCTAGCCTCGAGGCCGAGATGAGCGCCCTCAAGCAGCTGGCCGCCAACCCCGACCAACTGCATCGCCTCAGCGAGCAGGCGGTGCGCGTCAACGTCCTCAGCCCGCCGCCGTTGCCGCGCGAGCCGGTTTCGCCGCGCCCCCTGCTCGACGCCCTCTTGGCGGCGGCGCTGGCGCTCATGGCGGCCGTCTTCTGGGCCTTCATCAGCGCCGCTCTGGCCGGCGAAGAAGCAGCTCTCAGCGAAGCACCAAACCCGGCTTCACCGCCAGAGCCCTCCGAAGCGGCATCAGCGCGGCAATAAAGACCATCGCCAGGGCAAGCCCGCTGACCCAGAGAAAGTCGGCGGGCTCCATCTTTACCGGCAGGTTGGTAATAAAGTAGAGCTCCCCGGGGATGCGCACCGGGTGGAGGGCAAAGTACGTCGAAAGGCCCCAGCCCAGCAGGTCGCCCAACAGCACCCCGGCGCCTCCCAACAGCACCGCTTCGAGCGCAAAAGCACCGGCCACCTGAGCGGCTCCGGCGCCGAGGACGCGCAAGATGGCTATGTCGGCCTTCTTTTCTAGCACCACCAGCACCAGCACGTTGGCAATGCCGAGCGCGGCCACCACGACGATCAAAAAGACCACGATCCCGATGACCTTCTTCTGCAGGGCCAGTTGCTCTATCAGGGTGCGGTTGGCGTCCTCCCAGGTTTGCGCCAAGTAGACGCCGCCGGCCTCCAGTTCGCGGGCCACGGCGGGGGCCTGCTGGGGGTCGCGCAGGCGCAGGTGCCAGCCGCCTATCGCTCCCGGCTCGCCTGTCAGGGTCGCCACGTCGTCTATGGTGGCAAAAGCGAACACCGAATCTATCAGGTAGTTGCCGGTACTGAACTTGCCCAGCATGGTAAAGGCCCGCCGCTTTTGGGTTACCGAAAGGGCGTAAACGCTGTCTCCCGGCCAGGCACCCAGTGAGCTTGCCAGTGCTCCGCCCAAAATAATTCCGCCCGGGTGCAGCTTTTCCAGGCCGATACCCGGGTAGACCGCGGCGGCGCCTTCGCCAACGCCAATCAGGGTGCCAAAGTCTACACCCGCACTTCGCCCGCTAGCGGCGCGCCGGGTGAGCAGCGCCTTGGTGATGAGCACCGGCGTGGCGGCGACTATCTCCGGGTTTTCGGGACGTGGCGCGTGGTGGGGGTCGAGCGCGGTCAGGGTGACGTGCGGCACCGCCCGCAGGGTGGCGTCTATCAACCCCTGAGTAAAGCCGTTGGTCAGCGAAAGGGCGGTGGTCAGCACCATCACCCCGGCGGCCACGCCGAGCACGGTTATCAGGCTTTGGGTCTTCCGAAAACGCAGGTGTTTGCGGGCCAAGAACCAGGCGAAGCGCACGCCCCTAGTTTAGCGCCCGCGCTGCAGCACGGTCAGGCGTACCCGGCGCACGCCCC
>JALVWZ010000038.1 GCA_027023115.1 Thermaceae bacterium | reverse complement strand
CAGGGCATAACCGTCAAGACCGGCACCAAGGCGGTCAGCTACGAAGACGGTAAGGGCGGCTTGCAAGTGCGCCTGGAAGCGGCGTCCGGCGGCAAGGAAGAAACCCTCGAGGCCGACAGGATTTTGCTAGCCGTCGGCCGCCGCCCGCGCAGCGCCGACCTTGGCCTGGAAGCCGCCGGGGTTCAGGTGGACGAACAGGGTTTCATCCCCACCAACGAGCACATGGAAACGAACGTCGCCAGCGTCTACGCCATCGGCGACGTAAGCCGCCCGCCCCTCCTGGCCCACAAAGCCATGAAAGAAGGCCTGGTAGCCGCCGAGCACGCCGCCGGCAAGCCGGCCGCCTTCGACCAGCAAATCCCGGCGGTGGTCTACACCCAGCCGGAGTTTGCCAGTGTTGGCCTCACCGAGGCCGAAGCCAGTGAGAAGGGCATCAAAACAGCCGTCGGGCGCTTCCCACTCTCAGCCTCCGGCCGGGCACTGACGCTGCAACAAACGACCGGCATGATCAAGGTGATCGCCGACGCCGAAAACGACCTGCTCCTCGGGGTCCACATCCTCGGCGCGGGCGCGTCCGAGCTGATAGCCGAGGCCACCCTGGCGCTGGAGATGGCCGCTACCGCCAGCGATCTGGCGCTAACCATCCACCCGCACCCGACGCTTTCGGAGAACCTGATGGAAGCCGCCGAGAACCTGCACGGCGAGGCGATCCACATTTTGAACAGGAAGTAAACGGTAAAACTTACTGGCGCTACCCCCATATGGGTGTAGGCAGCGCAGTCGCGAGTCATTACCATTGTTATTGATGGGGGTGCCCTTGCCTGAACGAAGCAACAAACACGCCGGCTTTACGTTATTAGAGCTGCTAATCGTCGTCGCCATGCTGGCAATCTTAGGCGGCATCGTCTTCGCCTCGTTCTCCAAGCTACGGAGCCAGATGGGGCTGGAACAAAGCGTCGCCAAGGTGTCTCAAGACATTCAAAAGTGTCGCAGCCTAGCCATATCCAGGAGCCGCAACTGCCGCCTCAAGTTTCAATCCGGCAACAGGTACAGCGTGGCCCTTTCCGCTGGCGCCAACTGGAACAACCAGTACACGGTCAGCCTGCCCGCGAACATTCGAGGCAGCTGGCAAACGGGCGATGCGATCACCTTCAACTCCCGCGGCTACGCCTCTTTCCCCGCTGCCCCCAACCCATACGTGATTACCATCACCAAGGGCAACGACACCTACGTCATCGTCCCCACGATGGTCGGCGCCGTTAGGGTGGTGAAACGATGAAGCACAATAACGCTTTTAGCCTGCTGGAAATGCTGCTTGCCCTGGTCATCATCGCCATGATCAGCTTCGCGGTTTCGACCACGGTCCTATCGGGTTCGCGCAGTAACGCCGACAACCGTATCCGAACCCAGGCCCTGGCCGCAGCCGACGCCTGGATGGACCGTTTCCGTAGCTACAGCCTGCCTTTCAACTACTACGTCGGCGGTAAAAGCTACGGTTACGGTTACGACTATGCCCAAGACCCGACTATCACTGCGTCGGGCGACATCAACGCCGCCGAGGTCAACGGGGAATGGAGCAATTTCAGATTTTTCATACAAACATTCCAATTGAGCACAAATCCGGTGCTTTGGCGAATAGAAGTAACCACCTACTACAGAAAGAAGGCGGGAGGTGAGGCAAATATCAAACTCGTCACCATCCGCTAAGAACGGCACGCGCCCAGGCGAGCTGAGCGCCGGGTTTACGATCATCGAAACGCTACTGGCGATTGTCATCTTCCTGACCTTCGCCGGCATAGCCACCTACGGCCTCACCCAGGGGCTGCGTAGCAAGCGCAGCCAACAGACCTACCTGGAACTACAAGAAAACCTGCGGACCGCCCTGCAACAAGTAACGCAA
Organism: Thermaceae bacterium; assembly: GCA_027023115.1. Taxonomy (GTDB): domain Bacteria; phylum Deinococcota; class Deinococci; order Deinococcales; family Marinithermaceae; genus Oceanithermus. Next base: position 2,636 of record JALVWZ010000038.1, on the reverse strand, counting down.
GACATTCGTTTTTCGACCAAAGTCGGCCCCTGGAACGACCCCGCCAGCGGTTGCTCCCACCCCAACGACGCCTGCTCACTGAGCTCGAAGCTGGCTCTGTTGGTCAATACCGGTAAGGTTACCTCCATTGCCGAACAAATAGGCAACGCTTACAACAACTCGACTCAAACGCGCGTTTGCGATGCCAGAAACATTCGCCGGAACAACTTGGTGCTGATATACGACGGCAACTCTTACAAACTGGTCACGGTAACCCGCGTAAACCGCAACCGGGTACTGTCTAACCCATGCAGCCAAACGAATAGCGACGTAATACGTCACAATAACGACAGCATCAGCGGCACCTGGGGTAACGGTTCCGCCGCCTTCAAAGTCCAGTTGGTAACTTACCGCTTGATCCCCGACCCGCTAGACCCTTCACGCTCCGTTCTCTACAGACGTACGGGAGCAGGAGCCACGCCGGGTCCGTATAGCGGCATCGTTGCCTTTGACGTGGACAGTCTAAAGTTCAGCTACGGCGTACCGGTCAACCCCTCAGCCGCCAGCACCTCCATCCAGCGCCTGCGCTTCTTTGACTCGCTCAGTCAGGCGGCCTCTGCTCTCGGCTCCGGATACACCGCCAATCCGAATGGCAGTGGCATCTATGTAGGCAGCCTGGTTCGCGCTATCCGGGTTACCCTTTCGGGAACGACCCCCAAGCCGCTTCGAACCGGCGGCAACCGCGGAAGTTACAAGGTTAGCGAAACGGTGGACCTGAGGTGAAGCATGGGAGGCGAAACAAAATGAAAAAAGACGGTGTTGCCTTAGCCACCGCCCTGGTCTTGATGACGGTGCTGGTAGCCGTTATTTCGGTGCTGACCATCAGCACGATGGGAGAGTTCAAGCAGAGTAAGAACAGCATCCTGGCCAGCCAGGCGCGCAACGTCGCCGAAGCCGGCGCCGCCTACGCAGAGGCCATGGTCAGAAGCAAAACCAGTTCGGTCGTTCAACCACTCGTCGACAGGTATTCCAGTCAGTTCATCAACAATGGCGGCGACCCCAGCAGCGACCCGGTAATTCCCCAGGACAAGTGGAGCGACGTGGCTAATCGGATACAAACCATGCTCCAAGACAACTACTCCGCACTAACCGGCAGCGACCTAGGCGGTATTGGTCGGGCCAACGTCAACTACACTATCAGCGAGTTCCGTCTTGCCGCCCTTGGTAGCAGCGGTAACGGCTTCTCGCAGACTTACACAGCCAATTACCAGATCACCTCCACCGGCTGGGCCGGTAAAGGTCGCAAGCGCATCATCGAGAAGGGCTATTTAACAATAGTCCTCGGCCGCCCGAGCCTGTCGCAGTGGCTCTTCCTGGTAGAAGACGCCGGCGGGCGGAGGGGCTTTTTCGGCACCGGCAGCCGGTTCGACGGCCCGGTGCATGCAAACAGCAATTGGGGCTTTTGGGGCCGGCCGGTTTTTACCGACATCGTGACGTCAGCCGACGGAGGGGCGTGGTTTTACAAACGGAACTTCAGGTCAAACTTCCTGGATTCCGACCACAGCACCGACGGCTTCACCAGGCCTGATTTCCAAGGAGGATACGACTGGCACGCCGCCCGCGTAGAGCTTCCGCGCAACGCCCTGTCGCAAGAGCGAGCCGCCCTGGGTTTGCCGCCCGACACTGACGCCAACGGCGATGGCATACCCGACCCACCTTCCCGAGCCGAAAAGTGCCAGCAGCTGCATATTACCCCCTGCCGTACTCCTCCAAGCGGCGTCTACCTGGTCAACGACGGCGCCAATATTACCGGCGGAATCTACGTACAGGGGGATTTGAGCAGGTTGCAGCTCTCTGCCGGCGGCGATGGCACCCAAATCTACTCATTCAGGCAGGGCTCGCGTACCTGGACGATAGTCGTCGACTATAACAACAACACCACCACTATCACCAACCCATCTGGTACGAGCAAGACCTACAACGGCGTTCCCAACGGCCAAGCGCCATTGAGCAGCGGCGGCGCAAACGGCCAGATATACGTTAACGGTAGTATCGGCCAGGTCCGCTCACCGTCACGTACTGGGTGGGTGAGCCCAGATTCGCCCGACCACCCGCCATCGGACAGCATTCAGCCAGCGCTATCGTTGGAAACACAACTGAACATCACTGCCCGCGACGAAATTGGCATCTTCAACGACCTGATCTATGAATGCGACCCGACAATGATGGGCGACGGCAACTACCTGGCCGACCATCCTCGTTGCGCCTCCGTTACGAATGGTCTTAAGACGGTACTTGGTATGTTCTCGCTCAACGACGACATCACCATCCTGGAAAACGGCCACATGAACGACATATATCTATGGGGGTCGTACCTCTCGGCCGCCGATGGCAAAGGCCTGGCAGTAGCCAATTACAACGGTCGTGGCAGCCAAGGCTCCATGCACCTCTTCGGCGGCGTCATCCAATGGATGGATCAGCTCCGCGGGGTGGTAGACAGGCGGGGTAACCTAATAAGCGGCTACCACGAGAGGTTCGAATACGACAACCGTTTCCGCAACAGCAGCCTTGCTCCACCCAATTTCCCTACCGCAAAAGCCTTTCAGCTGCAAAGCGTAACCGCCGTGCGGCAACTTCATCAAGAAAGATAGCCATTG
>JALVWZ010000037.1 GCA_027023115.1 Thermaceae bacterium | reverse complement strand
GGTGATAGCCGCGGTCAGGGTGGTCTTACCGTGGTCTACGTGACCGATGGTGCCCACGTTGACGTGGGGCTTGGTGCGTTCGAATACAGCTTTGGCCATGTGTGTCCTCCTTGCAGCTTGAACCGGCCCCGCCTGCTTTCTGGCAAACGGGCCCGGCTCAGCCGATGCTTTGGAGCTCGCGGCCGGACTTGAACCGGCGACCTCACCCTTACCAAGGGTGTGCTCTACCTGCTGAGCTACGCGAGCGCGCCTGGAGCGGGAGACGGGACTCGAACCCGCGACCCTCGGCTTGGGAAGCCGATGCTCTACCAGCTGAGCTACTCCCGCATGTGGTGGGCAGGGCTGGATTCGAACCAGCGAAGGCAACGCCAACGGTTTTACAGACCGTCCCCTTTGGCCACTTGGGTACCTGCCCACGAGGTTTTTGCTGGAGCCACCCAGGGGAGTCGAACCCCCAACCGCCCGATTACAAGTCGGGTGCTCTGCCAGTTGAGCTAGGGTGGCACCCTGGGCGCTCTGGGCGGGGAATGGAACCCCGTCCGAGGCACTAGGCTATCATACGCCCCGGGTAGTGTCAAGCAGCACGGGCGCGAGAAAAAGCCGGCCTGGAGCGCGTTAAGGCTCATCTTGAACGGGTATGGTTCCCTCCCCCATTCAGAGGCGAAGCCTTTCTCCGCAATGAAGAACTCGGAGCCGTTCGATACTCACAGGGAAGCTCGATGCATGTACCCTCGCCCAAACAAAAAGTCGCTTTGCCGAGTTCCAGTTGCCAACCGCCTTTGCTCTGAGGCCATCCTTGTCCGGCCGCCCCGGCGACGGCGTCAACCCCTGAATTCGACAGTAGAACGCGCGGACTTTGGACGCCCGGGAGAAGTCCAGGGGCCCGGTATTCCAGGAGGAAGCGTGCTGCAGCGCGGCCTTCGTGCCGTTGGCGGGAACCTGCTGGTGCACCACCTCCAGAACCACCAGGTGGTGGGTGGCCTTGTTCCAGGCGTCGTCGCGGTCGGTGGTGATCAGCACCAGGCGGTCACGGTGACCCAAAAGGGGATGGAGCCAGCTCGCGGTGGTCACCGGGCGGGCGTGCACCGAGCGCCAGAGGACGGGGAAGGTATCGAGGGGGTTGGTGGATAGTGAGTTGTCGATGACGTCAAACCAGACATCTTCATCGTTGGGCACCCGGAGTATGGCCACGTCGTCGGCCACGCCAGTGTAGTGAGGCTTGTTGGGAAGGGTAAGAATACTGTAAAGCACGTAGCGGCCGGAGGCGGCCACGTGGTGCTCGATGGGATCTGCGGCGTGGCCCCAACCGCCCCACCCAATCTGCTCGGTGTAGATCTTCGCGTCCAGGCGACACTCCGGCTCGTCGGGAGAGACCTTTAGGTAGCGGCCGGCGACCGAGACCAAAAAGGGGCACTCGGCGTCAACGCATACGTAGGGGCCTTCCCCCAACTCCTCGCGGCGCGGGGTCTCGGCCGTCACCGGGCGCCAGCGCTTCTTCTCCACGTCGTAGACCACGAAGCGGCGGTAGTTGCCGTACTCCCCATCCCGGGCGACGAGCAAGAGGTGGCGCCCGCCGGGAAACCAGAAGACGTTCTCGGCGTAGGAGCGGGGACGTCCAGGAGCACCTTCACCTCCTCAGCCAGGGCGGGGGCGAGGAGAACGAGGAAGAGGGAAAGGGCGACGGTGAGTTTGAGCAGGTTACGTTTCATACTGGTTCCTCCTCAGGGGCAGGCGCTCAAGTCAAAGCCGGGGGCAGAGTCGAAGCTGATGGGGGCCTTGGGCTGGTGCTCGGTGCTGGTCATCCGGCGATGGGAAGTTTGCCGGGGTTCCACCTCCAGTATGAGAAGACGAAAGGTGCCGGGGTCGGGTTCGCCTTCAGCCCGCGTGACCACGGCCAGCCGGTCGGGTTTGCCGTGGGGGTCGTAGACCCAACTCGCCGTCCAGACATCGCGGCCTGGCGGCACCTCCCAGACGAGAGGGGTGCGCCGGCCTTCCTTTAGCGCATCGCTCCACGCTTCCCACAGGGGTTTGTCCCCGGCTTCGAGCCGGATGATCCAAAAGCCCTCGTAGTAGCCGTCGTCCACCGGCACCCAGCGGCGTATATATGCATAGTGACCGGAGGCGGAAATGGCCATCGGAGAAGGAGTCAACGTATCGAACGCGAGTGGGCCGGGTGCTGTCCCCCCGCGTGCGAAGTAGCCAGTGATCCACTCTTTACAACCTGGGTCGTAACGGTAATCGGGAATGCTGGCGCCCCGGCCCGAGGCTGATATGGCCAAGTCACAGCGGCCGATGCTGACGCAGGTTATGGGGCCCTTACCGATACCGGCGCGGTCCTCGACCCATTCGACGGGGCGCCAGCGGCCGGTCTGGGCATCGAGGATTAGAGAATGAAGCGTATTATCATCCGCCCACAAGGAAAGTAATAGGTATTGCCCCCCAGGGAACCACTGCAGGTCGTCAACGTCGGAGATGGGAACGTCCAGGAGCACCTTGACATCCTCCGCCAGGGCGGGGGCGAGGAGGAGGGCAAGGCCGAGTGCGAGGCGTAGCAACGCTCGGTTCATTTACGCTTTCCTTTGCAAAACCCGCACACTGGCGGCGTTGCGGAACGGAGGCGTTATTCAGAGCCGTTACCGGTATTTTAGCAAAGGGTGCAGAGCGGGGCGCTTGGATGGCGTGGACTAATCCGCGGGGTTTGTGGGGGATGGGAACTCAGGCGCCGATGAAGCGGCGCCTGAGCGCGCCGAGCAGTTTACCGGCCAAGCCCGGACGCGAACGGCGGCGGGAGGACACCCGCACCGGTTCGATCAGCCCCGCTTGGCGCAGCTTGAGCAGGTAGAAACCAGTTTGTTTGGGCGAAAGACCCAACCGTTGGCTAAGCTCACGCGCCGAAGCGCCGCTGGCGAGCATGTGGCGGGCCCGCTCCCAAAAATCGTGAACCCGTACGTCGTCTGGGGCCAGCGGCGAAGAAAGGCGAAAAACTGTTTCGAGATGGGGTAATCTGCTCTCGGCCTCTTCCATCTCGTCGGCGATGGTGACCACGGACAGCATCAGGCGGTCCAGGTCCCACCCGTCGGGATGGCGGTGCCGCGGCGAAACGCCGGGAACGAACTCGAAACTGCCGCGCTTGGCCGCCATCAGGCTGTTCATGACGCTTCTGACCACTATGTCCTCTACCGGCTTACCGCCAACGTAGAGCGCTACCAGGCGGCCGCCTTCGACGTACAGGGTTACTGGCTGCTGACCGTCGAGGTTGAATATTTCCAGGCTCCCCCGCTGACTCTTGAGCAGGGGCATCAAATCGGCCAGAGATATTTGTTGTAGGTTGCCAAAAATAGCCATTAAATCACCTCGCTTTGCACCGAAATGCATGTATTTGCATATTTCTTCTTTAAACAAGCGCTGCGTATGCTTCTCACGCCATGCTGGATCGTAGCATTATTTTGTAAAACCAGTGTTAAACCCTACGCGACTATCAGCCAAACTCCTGGGAGTCCCCTGCGCAGCGCGCGAAGCTCGCAGAATCGGAGCGCTGCTCGCTCTTGCAAGTTCATGAGCGCCCTTGCCGGGCGCTCATGCATTTTCCTAAACCCAGGTCAGGCCTGCGCGGCCGGTTGTGCCTTCTTGCGGCGGGCGCGGGTGCGTTTGGCGCGTTTGGCGCGAGCTTCCAGCTCGTGCAGGCCGCCCACCAGGGCCAAGTCGAGCGCCTCGTCCAGGTTGGCGACGAAGTGGAAGGTCATGTCGCGCTGGAGGTTGCGCGGGATGTCGCGCAGGTCGGGCTCGTTCTGGCGCGGCAGGATGACCTCGCGTATGCCGGCGCGGCGCGCGCCCAGCACCTTCTCGCGCACCCCGCCGATGGGCAGGACGCGGCCGGTGAGGGTGATCTCGCCGGTCATCGCCACGTCGTGGCGCACCGGCACCTCAGTGAGCGCGCTCACCAGGGCGCTGCTGATGGCGATGCCGGCCGAGGGGCCTTCCTTGGGGATGGCGCCGGCGGGCACGTGGATGTGGATGTCGGACTTCTCGAACTTCTCGAGCGCGATACCGAAGCGCTCGGCGTTCTTCTTGGCGTAGCTGAGCGCCGCCCGGGCCGACTCCTTCATCACGTCGCCCAGCTGGCCGGTGAGGATCAGCTGGCCTTTGCCGGGCATGATGCTCACCTCGACGAACATGATGTCGCCGCCGACGGGCGTGTAGTACATGCCGGTGGCCACGCCCACCTGTGGTTCGCGCGCTTCGACCTCCGGCGTGTAGCGCGGCGGGCCGAGGTACTTCTCGAGGTCGCGCTCGGTGATGCGCACCCGCTTCTTGCCCTCCTCGAGGATGCGGCGGGCCGCCTTGCGCAGCAGGCTGCCGATCTCGCGCTCGAGGTTGCGCACCCCGGCCTCGCGGGTGTAGTGGGTAATGAGCCGCATCAGCGCCGCGTCGGTGACGTGGACCTGGCCCTTGCTGAGGCCGTTTTCTTCGAGCTGCCGCGGCAAGAGGAAGCGCCGGGCGATCTCCAGCTTTTCCTGCTCGATGTAGGAGTTGAACTCGATCAGCTCCATGCGGTCCATCAGCGGCGCGGGGATGAGCTGCG
>JALVWZ010000036.1 GCA_027023115.1 Thermaceae bacterium | reverse complement strand
CGCTCCCCGCTGGCGCGCCGGCGCCGCGGTCAATCTGGAGCGGGCGGCCCGCGTTGGCGACCGGCTGGACGGCCACCTGGTAACCGGCCACGTGGACGGCGTGGGCCGGGTGGTGCGTTTCGACCGTCGCCCCGGGGCGCACGACCTTTACGTGGAGGCGCCGGCGGAGCTGGCCCGTTACCTGGCTCCCAAGGGTTCTATAACCATCGACGGCGTTTCGCTGACGGTGGTGAAGGTGCGGGGGCGGGTCTTTTCGGTGACCCTCATACCCCACACCCTGGCGGTGACCACCCTTGGCGGGCTGGGACCCGGCGACGCCGTGAACCTTGAGATAGACGTCATAGCCCGCTACGTCGAGCGGCTGATGGAGGCGCAAAAGTGATCTACCCGATTGAAGAGATAATCGCCGACCTGCAAAACGGCAAACCGGTGGTGATGGTGGACGATGAGGGGCGCGAAAACGAGGGCGACCTGATCTTTCCCGCCCAGTTCGCCACCAAGGACCTAGTCAACTTCGCGGTCAGCCAGGCGCGCGGCCTGCTTTGCGTGGCGGTCACGCCCGAGCGGGCACAGGCGCTCGAGCTGCCGCCAATGGAAGAGCGCAACACCGACCCCAACGGCACCGCCTTTACAGTGAGCGTGGACGCCGTTACCAGCACCACCGGCATCTCGGCGGCGGAGCGGGCGGCCACCATCCGCCTGCTGGCCGAGTCGAGCACCACGCCGGCCGACCTGCGCCGGCCGGGCCACGTGTTTCCGCTAACCGCCCGCCGCGGCGGGGTGCTGCGCCGGGCCGGGCACACCGAGGCCACGGTGGACCTGCTGCGGCTGGCGGGTCTGGAGCCGGTGGGGGCGCTCATCGAGATCATGCGCGACGACGGTGAGATGGCCCGCCTGCCACAGCTGGAAGAGTTTGCCGAGAAGCACGGGCTCAAGATTGGCACCATCGAGGACCTGATCCGGTACCGGCTCGAGCGCGGCGACGGCTTTGTCACCCGTGAGGCCGAGGCGATGCTTCCCACCGAGTACGGCGAGTTTAGGATCCTCGCCTACCGCGACGGCATCACCGGCGAGGAGCACGCTGCGCTGATAATGGGCGATCTGGAGGGAGAAGAGCCGGTGCTGGTGCGGATGCACTCGGAGTGCCTGACCGGCGACGCGCTGCACAGCCTGCGCTGCGACTGCGGTTTCCAGCGCGACCTGGCCATGAAGCGGATCGCCGAGGCGGGGCGAGGCGTGCTGGTCTACCTGCGCCAGGAAGGGCGCGGCATTGGCCTGGTCAACAAGATAAAGGCCTACCACCTGCAAGACAGCGGCCTGGACACGGTCGAGGCCAACCTGGCGCTCGGTTTTCCGCCCGACCTGCGCGACTACGGGGTGGGGGCGCAGATCCTCTACGACCTGGGCGTGCGCAAGCTGCGCCTGCTCACCAACAATCCCCGCAAGATCCGGGCACTCGGCGGTTACGGACTGGAAGTGGTGGAGCGGGTGCCGCTCAGAAGCGGCGACAACGAGCACAACCGCCGCTACCTGGCAACCAAGAAGGAAAAGCTGGGGCATTTGATGGATTAGGGGGGTGTGGGATGTAGGAGGCGGGAAGTAGGTGACAAGAAATTTGGCGTGTTGTACGTGGTGCGTAGTGAAAAAAAAGAGGCTCGTGGCCTGTAGCTAGTGGGATTGGACGAAAACGGTTCGTAAGGCGTGGTTTCTAGTACGTGGTGGAGGTAAAAATGAAAGAGATCAAGGGAAATCTCAATGCGAAGGGCGTCAAGTTGGTGCTGGTGACGAGCCGCTTCAACGAGTTCTTCACCAAGCAGCTGCTCGAGGGCGCCCAGGACATGTATCAGCGACTAGGCGGCGACCCGGCCGATCTGACGGTGGTCTGGGTGCCGGGGGCGCTGGAGATACCGCTGGTGGCCAAGAAATACGCCGAGCAGAGCGACGTGGACGCGGTGGTGGCGCTGGGCTGCGTCATCCGCGGCGCCACGTATCACTTCGACGTGGTCGCCGGCCAGTCGGCCAGCGGCCTGATGAAGGCGGCTCTCGACACCGGCAAGCCAATCGTCAACGGCATTCTCACCACCGACACTATCGAGCAGGCCATGGAGCGCGCCGGCACCAAGGCGGGCAACAAAGGGGCCGACGCGGTAATGGCGGTGGTGGAAACGCTGGGGGCAATTGCAGAGGGCAGCTAACTGGTAGGCGCTAGCGTTTCATTTGTATAGGGTGAGTGCACTTCGTGAAGGTGCGCCCATGCCGCAGCAAGAATGGCCGCATGGATAGGTTCGACCTGCGGCACGGGAAACCAAAAAACGTAGTACAGGACAAGAGCAAAAGATGCAGCACCAAAAGCCATTGTGTACTTGTCTCTATGTTTAAGTAGGGCTAGTATAGGTACTAAATATATATATAGCGTTATTAATGCCGCTAGCAAACCGGCTTGTATGGTCCGGTCGAGAAGCAGATCGTGCGCACGGTCGAGAGATACATGAAAAAACCTGCCAATTGGTCTGCCGGCAAAAGAAACGTGTATTGCTCTATCCTTAAGAGGCGTTTCCTCGTCACCTAAGAGCTCCACCTTAGTAACTTTTTCATTCCAGCGGTACTCGAGCCGGTAGGTGTCGATCAGCTCGTCGAGCCTTTTTTGTTTGATGATTTGTAGTTTGAACCCATCAGGGCCGGCGCCAATTAATGGTTGCCCCGGTGTATGCAAAGCGACGTCGGCAGCTAACTTCCAGATTAGAAGGCGCGTTTTCCCAGTGTGCATGTTGGTAAGTGAGCGCTCCTCTTGCATATGGTTGGGCACCACGTGAGCAGTACCGAGCACGGCCATGATCAGCAGCGGGGTTGCCCAAAGAGCGGTCCGGTAAATCTTCCGCGGATTTAGCGCTGGTACTAGCAACGCGGTAAAAATAAGCGCGTAAGCGGAGCTTTTATTGTAGGTCAGCGAGATAGCTCCAGCGGTGATTAGAGCCACAAATAGGTAAAAGTAGCTGCGTCTATATAGAAAAATAACGTAGCTTACCACCGCTATCGGTAATAATAGCCCAGCTACCATCCCGGGATGTCCTATCGTGCCTACTGTGTAGTCGGTGTAGGAATGCATTCTTACGATGTAACCTACTGGATCATATCCCAAGCGCTGGGCCATTACGATTGCTGATTCTACGAGGCCGACGATAGCGAGCGCAGCGATTAAAAAACGGAAGGCGCGTTCTTTAATACGCAGGACCAGGTAATACCAAACCAACATGTAAGAAACCACGGAGTATTGGTAAAGCAGGCCGTCCAAACGGTTGTTGCCACCAAGGAAGATGTATTGGAAGGTGTCGCCAGAAAAAAACGCACTGAGTGTAGCTAGTAACAAATATGCCGCGACGAGCCACTCAAGTAGCGAGCCGCGCCAATTGTCCTTGATGTAAAGAATTCCAATAGACGAGATGAACGCTAGGAATAGTACCTTTGGGAGCAACCATGAGGTTTCTGGATTGTAGACTATTAGTCCAGTTGCACTGCTCAAGGCGACGGTTGAGCTATCAACTGAACCTATCGTTTCGTGGCTTGGCCAAACCATAAGCGGCAGCACTATAAGGGTAGCGGCCCAGATCCACAAGAATACCTGGGATTGACTCGATGGCTCGATGCGGGTGTTGGCGTGCATGACTATCCCCTTTTAAATATGAAACCCGGGGTGAAACCCCGGGTTTCATATTTAAGTGATTGCTAGTAGACGACGGTGAAGGAGTTGCCCGCCTGAGAGGTAGTGGTAACGGTCCAGCGGCCGTTGCTGTAGGAGACGGTGCAGTTGGTTACGCCCTGCGGGAAGCTCGAGGGGGCGCCTTCGGAGACCAGCTCGCTATCGGTACAAGTGGTAATGTTGTTGGTGCTGCCGCTGGTAGCAGTGCCGGCGGTGTCGGCGGCGGCGATCCAGGTGGCAACCTGACGAGCGTAGGCCTGGGCGGCGCTGTCGGTGGCGCGCTTACGGGCGTTGAGCACGTTGGGGATCAGCACGGCGGCGAGAATGGCGATGATGGCGATCACGATGAGGAGCTCGATCAGGGTGAAACCTTTGGTCTTGTTCTTGCGCATCTTTTCCTCCTTGGCCCACCGATAAGGAATTTGATATGCGGTGGGGTACTGCGGGTAGTGCTTAGAGCCTAGGGCCTGTTTGGTGAGGCGAGTGGTTGGAACACTCATCTGCCTCTGAGGTTCAGAATACGCCCCGCAATGCTGCCGTGCTACCCCCAAATGGGGGTAATGTTTATCGCTTCTATTTATGCGGCTTGGTTGGAGTTTAGGAAGGCGCGAATAGCAAAGGAATGCTGAGTGGTTGCGGCTTTGCAGGCACATTCTCCGCGGGCGGCGCCTTACTTCACCCCATCTGCCGCTGATTGCAAAGGGCCGGCCAGGGGGTTTGTACTTGTGCAGCACCGAGCTTCGTCGTCGGCTTATTCCTCCACGCAGCCGAGTTTTACGCTTATAAACCTGGGCAGGTCCGACAGCCTCGGCGCGGCGCGTTGCAAAATGGAGCCGTGGGTTACCTGTTCATGCTTGCCGCCGCCGCCAGTTGGGCCCTGATTGGGCCGGTCTCGCGAGTGGCGCAGGCGGCGGGGCTGAGCCCGGCGGAAATCGCCTTTTGGCG
>JALVWZ010000035.1 GCA_027023115.1 Thermaceae bacterium | reverse complement strand
ACTGGGACAAAATGCCGCTCCCCTTCCCCTCCAACTTCGTGGAGAAGAAGACCGGTTACGAGTCGCTGCCCATGCCCGAGCTGCGTCAGCTGGCGCGGGTGGACCCGGCGGCCCGCTTCCCGTTGCAGCGCCGCCACGCCGACGCGGTGGGGGTCATCGCCCTGGCCTGGCTGGCGGCGGTAATCGGGCTGTCGCTGCGCGAGTCGGCCTGGGCCTTCGCCGCGGTGGTGCTGGTCATCTTTGCTTACTACGTCTTCTGGACCCTGGCCGCCCAGTTCGCCCGCTTCGAGGTGATCGGACCCTACGGCGCCTGGCTGGCCGACGTGATCTTCTTCATCGCCGCCGCCATCGGCACCCGGAGGCTATTGTGAACACCCTCGGCCGCTACCTGCTGCGCGAGGTGGGCGCCTACCTGCTCGGCGGTCTGGCGGTGGTGGTCCTCCTCCTCCTCGGCGGCGTCCTCTTCGAGGTGCTGGCGCCGCTGCTGGCGCGCGGCGCCGACCCGCTCTCGATAGGCCAGTACCTGGCGCACCGGGTGCCGGAGGCGCTGGTGCGAGGGCTGCCGATCGCCTACCTCTTCGCCCTGCTGCTGGCGCTGAGCCGCATGGCCGAAGACTCGGAACTCAAGGTAATCCTCGCTTCGGGCATTCCCCGCGAGGCAGTGCTCCTGGTGCTGGTCGGCTTTGGCGCGCTGCTGGCGTTTTTGGGCTTCGCCGCCGGCGAGAGCTGGGTTCCCAGCCAGCTGCAAAAGGCCAACGAGGTGCTCCGCCGCGCCATCCTCGCCAAGCCGCGGGCCCTGTTGCAGCCCGGAACGTTCTTTCGCGACGCCTACGGCCGCACCATCTACGTGGGCAAGGCCACCGATCAAGGTTTTAGCGAGGTGCGGGTACTCTCGCGCGGCGAGGTGCTGCTGGCCGAAGCGGGCAGCTTCGAACCGGGCCGGCTGGTGCTCAGCCGGGGTCTGCGGGTCACCTTCGACGGCTCGCGGCCGCGAACGGTGACCGAGTTCGCCCGCGGGGTGCTGCCGCTGGAGGACCTGGCGGTGAGCCCCCCCAGCAAACCCTCCGACCTCTCCCTGGCGGAGCTGCGCAAGCGTATTACCGAGTACCGCAAGTACGGCCGCCCCTACTATGCCGAGGCCACCGCCTACTGGCGCAAGTGGGCCGAGCCGGCGGCCAGCATTGCCTTTGCCTTGTTCGCGGTGGCACTGGCGTTTTGGATGCTGGGCGGCAGCCGCAGCCTGGGAATGGTCGGGGTGGTGACGCTGACCTTCTTCTACTACGCCACCTGGAGCGTCTTCCGCATCATGGGCGAGCAGGGGGTGCTGGCTCCCTGGCTGGCCGCCTGGGGCCCCGACCTGCTCTACGCCGGGGTGGCGGGCCTGTTGCTGCTGGGGGGCAAGCGGTGAGATGGGGCTGGCTGGTGCTGGCTGCGCTCCTCTTCTACAGCGCCCGCGCCGGCCGGGTAGAGGTGCTGCAGGCGGACCGCCTCGAGCTGCGCAAGGTGGGGGAGAGTGAGCTGGTGGTCCTCTACGGCGGCCCCGTCAAGCTGCGCCTGGCGGACGGCGAGGAGGTTGAGGCCGACGTGGTGGAGTACGACCGCGACCGCCGCCGCCTCTTGCTGATCGGCAACGTCATCTATACCGGCAAGGACCACCGCGTCATCGAAAGCAAGGAGCTCGAGCTCTACCTGGACGACGAGAGCATGGACGCCCTCGAGGTGCACCTGCGCAGCGGCGGCGTAGACCTTTGGGGCCCCGAGGCCACCCGCATCATGGGGCAGATCCTCATGCAAAACAGCCGCTTCACCCCCTGCGCCCGCTGCGGCCAGCACCCCTACGACTATTCCTTCAGCGCCGACGAGCTGGTGCTCTACCCCGGCGACCGCCTGATCGCCTACGGGGTGACGATCTACGTTCAAGGCGAGCCCTACCTGCGGCTGCCGCTGTTGATGTTGCACTTTTCCAAGCGGCGGCCGCGGTTCCAGGTCCAGCACGACCCGACCGATGGTTGGTCGCTGGCCGCCGACCTGCCCTACGTAACTGCCGGCGGCCTCGGCTTTACCCTGCTGCGCTACTTCCAAAACCGCGGCTGGGGCTTTGGGGTGGACCACTGGGGCGCCGGCCCCGCTCACGAGCACTACCGCGCCCTCTACCTGCCGCCCGAGGTGGGCGCCGCGGCCGGCAGCCTCGAGCTCGACCTCGACTACCGCGAGGGCGACCGGCATCTGCGCGGCCAGCCTTTTTACACCGAGCTGCGCCTGAAGTACGACGACGCCTGGCCGCTGCCGGAAAAGCCGCGCTGGAGCGTACTGGCCAGCTACGCCGCCAAGTCGCCCGACGGCTGGCGCCGCAACCTGCGACTGGAGCGGCGCGACCTGCCGGGCAAGAACCGCGTCTGGCTCGAGGCCAGCGCCCGCCGCGAATCGGGCCCCGACCCCAAGCCGAGCCTGCGCCTGAAGACCTACTTCGACCTCGGCGAGGAAGGGCCGCCAGCGGCGATGGTCCTGCCCGAGGCCGGCCTCAGGTGGAGCCGCGGCTGGAGCGGCTACGGGTTTTCGATAAAGGGCGGCCTGACGTTCGGCGGCTACTTTGACCGCACCAACGAACTCAACCGCTCCGCCCGCAGCGCCGGCGTCTGGGCGTCCGCCGGCCGGATAGTCGCCGACCACGTAGACACCTATAACGCCAAGCAGCCCTGGCCCGGCTTTTCGGTTCACTTCGAAAACCGCTTTCGCGGCTGGTACTACGACACCGGCGAGCGCCAGGTGGACTGGCGCAACACCCTCAGCCTGGAGCAGCGTCTGGGTGGGCTGCGCCTGCGCGCGGGGGCGCACCGCACGGTGGTGGAGGGCGAGGCGTTCTTCGCCCGCGACTACCACCGCCCCCAGCACGAGCTGACGCTCGACGCCGGCGCCCGCTGGCAGCCGGTGAACAGCTTCAAACTCGAGGTCAAGGGGGGCTGGGACGTTTGGGAAGGCAGCTACCAAAAACTGCGCACCAACCTCAGCTGGAACCCTACTCCCCTCAACTTCACGCTGAACCACGTCTACGACCCGCAAAGCGGCCTGCACCAGAGCACTCGCGCCAGCCTGGGCCTGCGCGCCGGCAACTTCGGCGCCAACGCCAGCAGCGGTTACGACTACCAGCGCGGCCGCTACGACGCCCTCGTCGCTAAGGCCAGCTACGCCCTCCCCGGCGGCAGCGCTTCCTGCAACTACTCGTACGACCTCAACGAAGGCCACTCCCGCAAGATCGGCTTCGGTCTCGGTCTGCAACCCGGTCTGAGCCGCTACAGCCTCAGCGAAGCCTACGACTGGAGCAGCGACCGCCTCGACGGCCGCCTCTCGGCCTCCTGGGGGCCCGTCTCGCTGGCGCTGGCCCACGCCACCCACCTCACCGCCGACCCTCACGCGGCCGACTACCGCCAAAGCGACCTCAGCTTTGCGGCCAGCTGGCGCCAGCACAAACTGCTGCTGGTGGACCGCTGGAACGGCCGACTGGGGCGCTTCGGCCCCGGCTACCTGAAAATCGACTCGCGCTACACCGGCCTCGACCGGGCCTGGAACCTGAACGCCCGCTGGCACCTGCCCGAAAGCGGCGACGAGGAAGTCTACCTGGAAACAGCCAGCATCAGCGGCGGTCTCGACCTGCTCCGCCCCAGCCTCGAGCACCCCGGCTTTAGCATCCAGGGGGGCCTGGAGTACAGGCGCTACGCCGCCGACGACCTGCAGCTGAACTTCAAGAACTTCGGCTTTACCGCCGCCTGGCTGGCGGACGAGCACACCCGCCTCTTCATCACCACCCTGGTCAACCACCAGGTGCGCACCAGCCAGGGCTGGCCGGACCTGCAACCGCGCTTCGTCTTCACCCTCGACCGTTGCTGCTGGGCGCTGCAGTTCACCCTCGACGCCGCCGTGCCCTCCGCCAAGATCTCCTTCATGTACGGCGAGAAGAGCGCCCGTTTCCTCTTCGACCAAGGCGGGATTCACTTCCCCTGGGAGGGCGTCTTGTGAAAAAGCTCCTGTTGCTGGCTCTGCTGTTCCTGGTCGCCTGCACCGGCACCAGCGAGCCACCCCTCAACCTGCTGCTGGCCGTCGGCGACGGCGACCGGGTGGTCTTCTACCCCGCCGGCCCGGACGAGGCGGTCGCCGTCGGCTCTTGGAACCTGGGCGAACCGGTGGTTGACCTCTTGCGGCTCGAGGGCGAGTCGCGGCTGTGGGTCCTCGGCCCCGGAGCGCTGCGCGCCTACCCGCTCAGCGGCGGCTCCCTCGACCAGGCTCCCGCTCAGCCGGCGGCCTCGGTTACGTTAGACCTCGAGCCCGGCGTCGACTGCAGCCAGGGCTCGCTGCGGCCCGGCAACGACGAACTGCTGCTCGACTGCGGCGGCGGCAAGGTCTGGACCGTGCCGCTGGCGAACCCGGCGCTGGCGCCGGTAGACACCAGCGCCGACGGCCCCAACACCCTCTACCTGCTGGGGCCGGAAGACCTGCTCACCAAGCTGACCCCCACCGCCGGCGGCTTCGAGCTGCGCTACCCCGGCCCCGGCGAGGGCTACCACTACAGCGTCGCCACCACCGAGCCGAGCGGCCTCAGCGCCGCCTGGTCGCCCGCGGGCGTTCTGGCGATAGCCGTGGACGACGGCCAGAACACCACTCTCTACACCTGGAC
>JALVWZ010000034.1 GCA_027023115.1 Thermaceae bacterium | reverse complement strand
TACTTCGTCTTCGCCACCCGCAAGGGCATCGTCAAGAAGACCGCCATTCGCGACTACCAGAACCTCAACGCCAGCGGCCTGATCGCCATCAATCTCGTCGCCGACGACGACCTGGTAGACGTGGCCATCGCTGGCAGCGGCGCCGAAGTGGTCATGGCCACCGAGGGCGGCAAGGCCATTCGCTTCCCGCTTGACGAGGTGCGCGCCACCGGCCGCGCCAGCCAAGGGGTACGCGGCATCCGCCTCAAGGAGGGCGACCGGGTAGTCTCGCTAATCGTCGCTCCCAAGGACTGGGACGGCGACCTGCTGGCCATCAGCAGCCACGGCTACGGCAAGCGCACGCCGATTGACGAGTACCCCCTGCAAAAGCGCGGCGGCCAGGGCGTCATCACCTTCAAACTCAACGATAAGGTCGGCCACCTGACCGCCCTCTTGGCCGTAGACGGCGACGAAGACCTGCTCGTCCTCTCGCGCGGCGGCCTCGCCATTCGCACCCGGGTGCGCACCATCTCGCGCTACTCGCGCCCCACCAGCGGGGTCAAGGTGATGAACCTAGCTGCCGGCGACGAGATCGCCTCGGCCTTCGTCATCAAACCGCAAGACTAGTTTCCGGTCCAGTCGCTAGCACGCCGCCGCTCGCGGCGTGCTAGTCTTTTTTTTGGAGGCTCGATGCCCAAAGGCAACCCCCTCAGCTTCAAAGCCGGAGAGGTGATTCTCCGTCCCAACCCAGCCGCACCTACCGGCCGCGTCTACCGGGTGCTCTCTGGTCTGGTCCGTGTTCAGTGCGAATGGGGTGGAGAATCTTTGGCCCTGCGGCTGGTGACCGCCGGCGGAATAATCGGCGAGGAAGGTCTGCTGGACGGGGTTCGTCGCTACCAAGCCGAGGCCGTTCTCGACACCAAGATCGAGCCGCTCGACACCAGCCGTCTGAGCGCGGAAGAAGCCGACCGGATAGCCGCGGCGCTGGCGGAAGCGTTAGACCAAACCTACACCGCCGTCGAGCGGCTAACCTCGCAACTGGTCAAGAACCGCCTGGCCGCGGTGCTACTCGATCTCTCCCGCTCGCCACTGGCCTATCACGACCGCCAGGGCCAGGTCGTCTTGCGCGTCACCCACGACGAACTGGCGGCTCTGGTGGGCTCGGTGCGCGAAAGCACCACCAAGGCCGTTGGCGAGCTGGCGCGTGACGGCCTGATCGAGTCGGGCTACCGCCGCATGCGCCTGCGCGACCCCGCAGCGCTTGAGAAGCTGGCGCATTCCTACCGCTGAACTTGGCTGGCGCAATTCGACCCCTTTGACGTTACAATCGTTAGTGGAGGTGGAAGTATGAAGCTCTTAAGGAAAACCCTTCTGTTCATCGCGGTCTTGGCGTTCGGCTTAGCCTTTGCGGCCAAGCCCGACTTCACGATCCTGCACAGCATCGACGTGACCGAGATACAGCCGGTCCACCACGGCAAACAAGGTGGCGCTGCCCGGGTGGCCACCCTGGTCAAGCAGCTCGACGACGGCAACATGATCCTCACCTTCGGCGGCGACGCTTTCAGCCCCTCTATCATGTCGAGTATCTTCAAGGGCAAGCAGGTGGTAGACGTCTTCAACCGCATCGGTATGGACGTGGCGGTCTTCGGCAATCACGAGTTCGACTTTGGCCCCGAAGTAGCCGCCCAGCGCGTCAAGGAGTCCAACTTCCCCTGGCTCGCCTCAAACCTGGTTGACAAGCGCACCGGCAAGCCGCTGGCCGGAGCTCTCCCCTACGTCATCAAAGAGGTCAACGGCCACAAGATAGGTTTCATCGGCCTGGTCGGCAACTGGCTCGACATTACCAGCCCCGGCGACAACGCCGAATACCTCGACTACGTGACCGTCGCCCGCAAGCTGGCCACCATGCTCAAGCAGCAAAAGGGCGTGGAGATGGTCGTCGCGGTGACCCACATGGACATGGCCGACGACGAGAACCTGGCCGCCAAAGTGCCGCAGGTAGACCTCATACTCGGCGGTCACGACCACCGCGGCATGTTCAAGGTAGTCAATGGCACCCTCATCTACAAGGCCAAGTCCGATTGGCGCACCGTCGGCTACTTGAAGGTCTTCCTGATTCCCGGCCTCAAGCCGGTCGTCTTCCTGCAGGATATCCCCATCAACAACAAGATCCCGGCAGACCCGGCCATGGCCAAGGTGGTTGAAGGTTACGCCAAGGCTCTCGACAAGGAATTGCTGATCCCCATCGGCGAAACCAAAGTGCCGCTCGACGCCCGTCGGATGACCGTCCGCACCAAGGAATCCAACTTTGGCGACCTGATCGCCGACGCCATGCGGGCCCACACCGGCGCCGACGCGGCCATCGCCAACGGCGGCGGCATTCGCACCGACAGCATCTACGGCCCGGGCAAGCTGACTCGCAAGGACATTCTTGCGGTCCTCCCCTTCGGCAACTCGGTAATCAGCGTCAAGGTTTCCGGCTGCGACCTGAAGGCAGCGATAGAAAACGGCGTCAGCCTGGTCGAGCGCGTCAAGGGCCGCTTCCCACAGGTTTCGGGCATTACCTTTACCTACGACCCCAAAGCCAAGCCTGGCAAGCGCGTCGTGGAAATGAAGGTGAACGGCCAGCCGCTCGACTGCAACAAGACCTACGTGGTGGCCATCAACGATTACATGGGTCACGGCGGCGACGGCTACTCCATGTTCAAAAACGCTCCGCGCGTCATCTCCGAGCGCGACGCCGACCTGCTGGCCAACGTGGTAATCGACTACATCAAGGCCCACTCCCCGGTTGCCCCTCAGGTGGAGGGACGCATCAAGACCGTCAAGTAGCGCACCAACGAATAGGTGACGGAGGTCGGCCGTACGGCCGACCTCTGTGCATTTATTTACGCAACCGTTTTATGCAGGATATGCCCACAGCCGTCATCTTCGGGTAGTGCTTAAGTATCGCAGGTGCTCGCTATGCATATATATGTGTCTTGTTACTGCTTATTGCTCATGCGTTTCGTACACCCTCTAGTTGCTTGATGCCGTTAGTGCCGTTTACATTATGCGCAATACAGCCCTATCAATCAGCCCTAGCCTTGGTATATGCGCATGGATGTTGCGTTTCTACGCCTTCCATTTGCACGAGTCGGCAGTTATAATGTTGCCGTATGGGAATGACCAAGAAAGAAATCCTCAAGGCAATGGCAGAAAACGACGTTCGTTTTCTCAGGCTTCAGTTCACCGACATTCTCGGCAAGAACAAGAACGTCGAGGTTCCGGCCTCGCAGTTTGAAAAGGCGCTCGACGGCGAGATGATGTTCGATGGCTCTTCCATCGAGGGGTTTACCCGCATCGAAGAGTCCGACATGCTCCTCAAGCCCGACTACAACTCCTTCGTCATCTTCCCCGATGAACTGGAAGACGCCTCGCGTGGCCGCGTGGCCCGCTTGATCTGCGACGTCACCTATCCCGACGACACCCCCTTCGAAGGCGATCCTCGCAGCATCCTCAAGAAACAAATCGAGCGCCTGCAAAACCTCGGCTTCGACTACATGTCGGCCGGCCCCGAGCCCGAGTTCTTCCTATTCTTGCGTGACGAAGAGGGCTTTCCCACCATCACCACCCAGGATCAGGCCGGCTACTTTGACCTGGCGCCGATAGACAAGGGCGAGGAAGCGCGCCGCGACATGGTCAACGTCCTGGTGGAAATGGGCTTCGAGATCGAAGCCGCCCACCACGAGGTGGCGCCGGGCCAGCACGAGATCGACTTCAAGTACGCCGACGCTTTGACTACCGCCGACAACATCTCCTCTTTTAAGTTCGTCGTCAAGCGGGTGGCTCTACTGCACGGTCTGCACGCCACCTTCATGCCCAAACCGATCGCCGGCATCAACGGTTCGGGTATGCACACCCACCTCTCGGTCTTCAAAGACGGCAAGAACGTCTTTTACGACCCCAAGGCCGAGTACCAGCTCTCCCGGACGGCGCTCAACTTCATCGCCGGTCTGCTGGCGCACGCGCCGGGAATGGTCGCTATCACCAACCCATTGGTCAACTCCTACAAGCGGCTCACCCCCGGCTATGAAGCGCCCACCAACATCGCCTGGTCTGCCGCCAATCGCAGCGCCATGATTCGTATACCGGCGCGTCGGGGTGTCGGCACCCGCGCCGAGCTGCGCATGCCCGACCCCAGCGCCAACCCCTACCTGGCGTTGGCGGTCATGCTCGCCGCTGGTATAGACGGCATTGAGAAAGACCTTCTGCCACCCCCTTCCATCCAGCGCAACATCTTCTCGATGACCGTCCGCGAACGGCGCCGCCACAAGATCAAGGAACTCCCCGGCACCCTGCGCGAAGCAATCGAGGCCATGGAGAAAGACGCCGTCATCCGCGAGGCTCTAGGCGAGCACATCTTCGAGCATTACATCGCCGCCAAACGGCTCGAGTGGGAGGACTACCGCATCACGGTTCACGAATGGGAGCTGGACCGCTACCTCACCGAGTACTAAATCACCTCGCATACAGCTCCCTTTATACCCCTGGGGCGCTGTATGCATTTGTTATATGTCACTTGTAGGTTTGAAACAAACCATTAGCCTACTGCCGCGATGACAGTTAGCCCACGGTTTTAGGGAGGTTTTGTTTTGGAAAAGCTTACTTAGACAATCCGTCTGCATCACGGTCCGCTTGTTGACACCAACTGGCCATTTGCATATAAAATACATATGCGAGTATAAAATGGCGACTCGCAGTTATGAAGCTCGGAAGGAAAGGGAGGAGTAGCATGAGAAAGAGTCTTTTGCTGGCGGTATTAGTCATTCTCGGTTCGTTTGCCTTCGCTCAGGTGAAGATCGGGGTAAATCTGGAGCTCTCCGGTCGCTTCGCCGCCATTGGTAACCAGACCCTCAACGGCATCAAGGTGGCGCACATGCAAATGCCGAAGGTCCTCGGTCAGGAGGTCCAGCTGGTCATCTGCGACGACGAGACCACCCGTGAGGGCTCTATCGCCTGCGCGCAGCGCTTCGTCAACGAAGGCGTCGTGGGTGTGCTGGGCGCTATCTCCAGCTCGATGTCCATTCCCGCCGCCGAAGTACTGCAAGACGCCGGTATCATCATGATCTCCACCTCCTCCACCAATCCGCAGACCACCCAGATCGGTGATTACATCTTCCGCATGGCCTACACCGACGACTTCCAGGGCAAGCTGGCCGCCGCCTACGTGGTCAAGGATCTGGGCGCTAAGCGAGTAGCCATCTTCCGCCAGATCGACGACGACTACTCCTACGGCCTGGCCGGCTTCTTCGACGCTACCGCCAAGAAACTCGGCGCCAAGACCCTGGTTCAGGATTACGTTGCCAACACCGTCGACTTCACCGCCCAGCTCAATAACATCCGCGGCTTCAAGCCCGACGCCATCTATTACTCGGGCTTCTGCGCCGAAGGTGCGCCCTTCATGAAGCAGCTCCGCGAGCAGGGCTTCACCCAGCAGGTCGTTGGTGCCGACGCCTCCGACGATCCGCAGTGCCCCGAGGGAGCCGGTGCCGCCTTCGACGGCTGGATCTTCACCGGCTTCGCCACCCCCAACCTGATCCCCGACCCCGAAGCCAAGAAGCGCGCCGAAGCCTTCAAGGCCAAGTACTTCGCGACGATCAAGAACGCCAAGCCGGGCGACTTCAACGGCTTCGTTTTGGCCGGCGCCGATAGCTACAACGTTCTGGTGGCCGCCATCAAGAAGGCCGGTACTACCGACGTCAAGGCCGTTCGCGACGCCCTGGCCAACATGGAGCACTACCCCGGCGTTTCCGGCGACATTACCTACAAGGGCACCGACGGTACTCCCAAGGACCGCACCATCGGCTTCTATCAGTACAAGGTAAAGAGCGCCAACGACTGGAAGAAGATCGAGCTCTTCGGTAAGTCGACCGCCGAAGTGCAGTAAGCCTCGACCGATGTCCGAGCAGGGGGCGGGCCGGTCGGGCTCGCCCCCGGTTATCAGTAAGAACCTCGGAGGAACTAGTGGCCGCATCGAAAATCACTTCACGTTCCACAATCATCTCCCTGCTCATCGGCGCGGTTTTCGTAGTGCTCCTAGGCGCGCGTATTAACTCGCTGGAGAACTACACCTTTGCACGCGTCGTCCAGGACTTCCTAAACGCCCTTACTCTGGGCAGCCTGTACGCGCTCATCGCCCTGGGCTACACCATGGTCTACGGCATCATCCGCTTGATCAACTTCGCGCACGGCGAAATTTTCATGCTGGGTTCGTACTTTGCCTTTTACGCCATGACCCTAACCCCTCTCCCCTGGGCAATTAGTTTGTTGGTGACCATCATCCTGGGGGGAACCGTGCTGCTGGTGCTACGCAGCCTTTTTAATCTCGAAGAACCAAAACGAACGTTCGCGCTGTCGCTGATCATCTTTGGCGGCACGTTCTTTTTGTTGACCTTTAGAAAACTGGGCTGGGTCGAGGGGCTAACGCTCAGCATGCTGGCGACCGGCGTTGCCGGAGTCTTGCTCGAGGCCATCGCCTACAAACCGTTGCGTGGCGCACCCCGCGAGAGCATGCTCATCACCGCCATTGCCGCCAGCTTTTTCCTGCAAAACTTTGGCCAGCTCGTCTTTGGCGCCCGCGTTCGCGGCTTCAACGCCCAAACCATCCTCAACAAGCCCCTCAACTTCCACATCGGCCCCGAAACCGTCTACTTCACCGGTATCCTGGTAGTCGTACCCCTCATTACCGCTCTCCTGCTTTGGGTGCTCAATCTCTTCGTGTCCCGCACCCGGCTCGGGAAGGCCATGCGGGCCACCGCCCAGGACGCCGAGGTAGCCCAGATGATGGGCGTCAATGTCAACCAGGTCATCGCCCTGACGTTCTTTATAGGCTCTATCCTGGCCGCCGCCGCCGGCGTCATGTACGCCATCCGTTTTGGCCAGATACACCCGCTGATGGGTCTGATGCCCGGCATCAAGGCCTTTACCGCCGCGGTCATCGGCGGTATTGGCAGCCTCCCCGGGGCAGTCCTTGGCGGGCTATTGCTCGGGTTTATAGAAATCTACGTTGTAAGCCTCTTCCCCACCCTCTCGGCCTATAAAGACGTCTTCGCCTTCGTGCTGCTTATCTTGATACTCCTCTTCCGGCCCTCCGGTCTGGTCGGAGAAGACCTTACGGAGAAGGTATGATGCGCGACTACCTGCTTACCCTGCTTTCCGTAGGCCTGGCCGCACTGGCCCTTTACTTTCTGACCGTCTCCGAAGGCACCAGCGGACTGTTGTCGGCCCTAACTTTGATTTTCATCTGGGGCATTGCCGCAATCAGCCTCAACCTCATCAACGGTCAGCTGGGCATCCTTTCCCTGGGCCACCACGGTTTCATGCTCATCGGCGGCTACGTGACCGCGCTGCTAATGTTGCCGGCCAGAGAGCGCCGACCTTTCCGCACCCGTCTGCTCTCCGATTGGGCGCGCAATCATCTGGACCTCGACAAATGGCTGCGCGGTCTCGGCCTCGACGCCCTGGCCAACTCCATCGACGCCAAGTTCATAATCGCCCTCTTCATAGCCGGGTTGGCGGCGGCGCTACTGGGCATCATCGTCGGCGCCCCTTCGCTGCGCCTCAAGGGCGATTATCTGGCAATCGTCACCTTCGGCTTTGGCGAGATCATCCGCCTCCTCCCCAACGCTCCCGAGGTGGCCGCTTTCACCAACGGACCCCTAGGCATCAAGGGTATTCCCGGTAACGCCGGCAATATCTGGTGGACCTTCCTGGCGCTACTACTGGTGCTTTGGTTCTTCAGCCGCCTCAAGTTCTCGTCTTACGGCCGCGCCTTCGAAGGCATTCGCGAAGACGAGATAGCCGCCGAAGCCATGGGTGTCAACCTGGCCTATCACAAGATCCTGGCCTTCACGATCTCCGCTTTCTTCGCGGGCGTATCCGGCGGCCTCTATGCCAGTTACCTGCAGTCGGTGGACACGCAAACCTTCAACTTCTTCGTGACCTTCTTCCTGCTGGTAGCGATCAGTCTGGGCGGCCTCGGCTCCATAACCGGCGCCCTCCTGGGAACGGCAATAGTCGTTCTGGTGCGCGTCTACGGCGGCTTCCTGGAACAACCCAATCCCGCCTGGGTGGGTTACCTCAGCGGCGCCGTCTTGATGCTGGCAGCTTTCGCGTTCTCGGCTTACATTCGCAAAGCCCGCCGTCTGCGGCCGGTCATCGAGCCCAAGCACTTCATCTTCGGAGCCGTTGGCGCTGTCCTGCTGGTAATTACCATCGCCTTTTTCAAGCAACCGTGGATGCAGCAGACGGTGCAGTTCTTCGGCATGCGCAAGATGCTGCTGGCGGTAATCCTGATTCTGATCATGATCTACCGTCGCGAGGGCGTTATGGGCCGGGCCGAGTTCTCCTGGAAGTTGATTATTGGGCCGCGCGAAGATATTCCCACCGACGAACAACGCAAACAAGACGCCTGGCTTTCCAACCCCGACCTCAACCCCGGGTTGAAGGAGGATGGTGACGACGATGCCTCTGCTTGAGTTGCGCAACATCTACAAAGCCTTTGGCGGCCTGCAAGCCATCAGCAACGTCAGCTTGACCGTCAACGAGGGAGAGATCGTCAGCGTAATCGGCCCCAACGGCGCCGGCAAGTCCACCCTCTTCAATCTGATTACGGGCGTCTACAAGCCCGACCGCGGCGACATAATCTTCCAGGGCGAGCGCATAAACGGCCTTACGCCGGACCAAGTCACCAAAAAGGGCATTGCCCGCACCTTCCAGAACCTGCGCCTCTTCACCCACCTTTCGGTTCTCGACAACATCCTCATTCCGCAGCACCACCGCCTCAAGTCGAGCTGGCTGGCCGCCGTGCTGCGCACGCCCCGCTACGTTCGCGAAGAAGAGGAGATGAAGAAGATAGCGCTGGAAAAGCTGTCCTTCTTCGGCCCCCGCCTGATGAGTTTCCGGTTGCATCAGCCGGTATACGTGCTCTCCTACGCCAACCGCCGCCGCACCGAGATGGCTCGCGCCATGGCCACGGGCGCCAAGCTGCTCCTGCTCGACGAGCCTAGCGCCGGCATGAACCCCAAAGAAACCAAGGAGATTACCCAGATAATCCGTCGTTTCCGCGACGAGGGCGGGTACACCATCGTTCTTGTAGAACACAAGATGAACCTCGTCGGCGAGATCTCCGACCGGGTGGTTGTGCTCGACTACGGCGTGAAGATAGCCGAAGGCGACTACAAGGACGTGGTGAACGACCCACAGGTTATCGAAGCCTACCTGGGCCGGAGGGAGGAATAATGCCCGAGCCTCTCTTGGAACTCAAGAACGTAAGCGCCTACTACGGACCCATCCGTGCCTTGAGCAACGTCAACATGGAGCTGTACCCGGGCGAGATGGTCTGCCTGCTCGGCGGCAACGCCTCCGGCAAGAGCACCACCCTCAAGACCATTCTCGGCCTGGTCCAGGTCGGCGAGGGCGAGGTCTACTTCCGCGGCGAACGCATCGATCCCAAGCCCACCTCCTATCGCATCGAGCGCGGCATGGCCGTGGTGCCTGAAAACCGGCGTATCTTTCCCAAGATGACCGTTCGCGAAAACCTGGAAATGGGCGCCTACCTGCGCAACGACCCGAAGGGCATCAGGGAAGACATGGAGTACGTCTTTTCGCTGTTCCCGCGCCTGGAAGAACGCCTCAACCAGATGGGCGGCACCATGTCGGGCGGCGAGCAGCAAATGTTGGCCATGGGCCGCGCCCTGATGAGCCGTCCCAAGCTGATTCTTATGGACGAGCCTTCCATGGGTCTGGCCCCCAAGCTGGTCGAGACCATCTTCAAGATCATCAAGACGGTCAATGACCGCGGCATAACCGTTTTCGTGGTCGAGCAAAACGCTAATATTGCCCTCTCCATTGCCGACCGCGGCTACGTTTTGCAAACCGGCGAGGTGGTCCTGCAAGGCAACGCTCGAGACCTGCTGAACAACGAGGCTATGCGTAAGGCCTACCTGGGCGAGGTTTAGCTGCCCGCAACCGTACTATCCCGCGGGCGGCTGTGGCCGCCCGCCCTTCATTCGTGAGGGCGGTTTGAGTATACTTGCACTGTAGCGCATGCAATCCGCGACTGTCGCGGACAGAAAGGAGCAACATATGAAACGTTGGATCATTGGCTTACTGGCTCTCACCTTGGCGTTTGGCGCCGCCTCGGCCCAAACGCTCATTTACGGCCAGAGCGACCTGCCGAAAACGCTCGACTCGGCAGACGCTCAAGACGGCAACTCATTGCGCGTAGCCTTCCAGATTACCGAAACGCTGGTCACTTTCAAGCCCGGGACGGTGGACCCGATCCCCGGCCTGGCGGTTTCCTGGCAGGCCAGCGACAACGCCAAGGTCTGGACCTTCAAACTCCGCCAGGGCGTCAAGTTCCAAGACGGCACTCCCTTCGACGCCGCCGCGGTCAAGTTCAACATCGACCGCTGGAACGACCCGAACAACAAGTACCGCGGCAACAAGCAGTTCGTGCCCTTCACCTGGGTATTTGGCGGCTTCAAGGGTAAGGGCTCGATCATCGATCACGTCGAGGTGGTCGACGATCATACGGTCAAGTTCTACCTGACCAACTCGGTCGGCTTCTTCCCCAACATGCTAGGCGCCAGCTACTTCGGCATCGACTCGCCCAAGGCGGTCATGGCCAACCCCGACAAGTACGGTACGCCCGAAGTGGGCGCCGTCGGCACCGGCCCCTTCGTGTTCGACAAGTGGATCATCGGCGACAAGGTCATCCTCAAGCGCAACGACAACTACTGGGGCGAAAAAGCCAAGGTCGACACGCTGGTCTTCCGCGGCATTCCCGAGCCCGCCTCGCGTCTGGCCGAGCTGAAGGCCGGCTCGATTGACATCGCCAACAACCTCTCACCCGAGGACAAGGTGACCATCGACGCCGACCCGAACTTGCAGGCGGTAGTCCAGAAGGGCCTCAACATCGGCTACCTGGCCTTCCACCAGAAGAACAAGCCCCTCGACGACATCCGCGTCCGC
The DNA here is from genome assembly GCA_027023115.1 of Thermaceae bacterium. Lineage (GTDB taxonomy): Bacteria > Deinococcota > Deinococci > Deinococcales > Marinithermaceae > Oceanithermus. The sequence continues at coordinate 7,698 of JALVWZ010000034.1, read as the reverse complement.
AAGGCCATTGCCGCCGCGGTTGATTGGAACGCAATCGTCGACGCTTTCTACGCCGGCCTGGGCGAGCACGCCACCGAGTTCGTGCCCCCCGCCATGTGGGGCCGCGACGGCCACATCCCCGCCTACACCTACAACCCCAAGCTGGCCAAGAAGCTGCTTGCCGAAGCCGGCTATCCGAACGGCTTCCAGACCGAAATCTGGTACATGCCGGTGAGCCGTCCTTACTTCCCGGCTCCGCAGCCCATCGCCGAAACCATCGCCACTTACCTGGCCGACGTAGGCATCAAGGCCACCCTGAAGACCGAAGACTGGGGCACCTACCTCTCCGACTACGACCAGGGCAAGTTCCCGATGTACATGCTCGGTTGGAGCCCCGACTACCCCGACCCCGACAACTACCTCTACACCTTCTTCGGTCCCACCTCCATCAAGACCAACCTCGGCTGTGAGAGCGAGGCCTGCCAGCAGATCGGCGAGATGCTGGTCCAGGCCCGTACCGCTCCCGACATGGCCACCCGCAAGGAGCTGTACGCCAAGGTCCAGCGGATGGTGCATGAGCTGGTCCTCTCGATCCCGGTCGCCCACAACAACCCGCTGCACGCGGTTCGCAAGGGCGTCAAGGGTTGGGTTCCCAGCCCATTGGGCAGCTCCGAAAACCTCAACCTGGTCACGGTCAACAAGTAACGAACTCTCTGGGGGCGCGGCAAATGCCGCGCCCCTCCTTTTCCTCTCGGAGGTTTCGTGACCGCCTACGCGATCAGACGTTTTCTCGGCCTCATCCCCGTCCTCTTTGGCGTAAGTCTGCTGGTCTTCACTTTTATACATCTGATACCCGGCGACCCTGCGGTAGTCATGCTCGGCCAGCGAGCCACTCCGCAGGCGCTGGAAAAACTGAGGAAGCAACTAAACCTGGACAAGCCGTTGTTTTTCAACGTCAAGGCCGCCGTTGAAGAAAAGAACCCGGCGGCGCTGTTTGAAAGCCAGTACTTTTCTTTTGCCAACCGGATCCTGCACGGCGACCTGGGCGAGTCCATCTTTACCAAGGTGGACGTGGCCACCGAGCTGCGGGCGCGATTTCCGGCTACCCTGGAGCTCTCTATTGGCGCGATGTTGCTAGCCATCTTGGTGGCCATTCCCGCCGGCATCATGGCGGCGGTACGCAAAAATAGCTGGGTTGACCTGACGGTGATGACCGGCGCCTTGGTAGGGATCTCCATGCCCATTTTCTGGCTGGGTCTGCTGCTCATTTACCTATTCGCGGTCAACCTGCACTGGCTGCCGCCATCGGGCAGGCTCGACGTAGGGCTGCAGGTAAAGCCGCTAACCGGTATGTACGTACTCGACGGCCTATTGCGTGGCAACCTGGCGGTGACTCTCAACGCGTTAAAACACCTCATTTTGCCGTCCATTGCCCTGGGAAGCATCCCGATGGCGGTTATCGCCCGTATGATGCGCGGGGCGATGCTCGAGGTCATGAGCCAAGATTATATCCGTACCGCCCGTTCCAAAGGACTATCCGAAAGAATGGTCATCTGGAAACACGCCCTGCGCAACGCCATGCTGCCGGTGATAACCATCATCGGCCTGATGTTTGGCACCCTGCTGACCGGTGCCATCCTCACCGAAACCATTTTCAACTGGCCCGGCATCGGCAAGTGGCTCTACGACGGCATTGGCGCCCGCGACTACCCTATTGTCCAGGGCGGCACCCTCTTCATCGCCACCGTTTACGTGATCATCAACGCGCTGGTAGACCTCTCCTACGGCTTTTTCGACCCGCGCGTGCAGTACCACTAGGAGCTAAGATATGGCGACTTCCGAAGCCTACATGCGCACCCCCACCCAGCAAGCCTGGCTCCGCTTCCGCCGTTCCAGCTCCGGCAAGGCGGGAATGCTAATCGTTGGGTTCTTCGTTCTATTAGCGCTGCTGGCGCCTTTCCTTTACCCCTACGACGCCACCAAGGACCGCCATCTGCGCGAGCGCCTGCGACCGCCGACGGCCGAACACATCATGGGTACCGACGAGCTCGGCCGCGACATCTTCGTGCGCGTCGTCCACGGTTCGCGCATTTCCTTGCGCGTCGGCGTCTTTGCCGTTGGCCTGGCTATCGTCGTTGGCACGGTTCTTGGCCTTCTAGCCGGCTACTTTGGCGGCACCACCGACATGCTGATCAGCTGGTTGATAGACATCTTGCTCTCTTTCCCCTCGATCCTGCTGGCGATAGCCATCGTGGCGGTCATCGGTCCGGGAATATCGAACGCGATGATCGCGGTCGGTATCGTGCAGATACCGATTTACGCGCGTCTGACGCGCAGCGTGGTCATCTCTATCAAGGAGCAGGACTTCGTTTCCGCCGCCGTCGGCCTGGGGGCGACGCACTCGCGGGTCATCTTCAGGCACGTTCTGCCAAACGGTCTTTCGCCGCTCATCGTTCAAGGCACGCTCTCCATCGCCACCGCCATTCTCGACGCTGCCGGCCTGGGTTTCTTGGGCCTCGGCGCGCAACCGCCGCAGCCCGAGTGGGGCTTAATGATTTCCAAGGGTTTCTTATACTTCACCCGCGCCCCCTGGATCAGCCTCTTTCCCGGCGTGGCCATCATGGTGGCGGTGCTCGGTTTCAACTTGCTGGGCGACGGCCTGCGCGACGCGCTCGACCCGCGCACCTCGCGTTAATCGCGCTTAATCTTCCGGTAAGGAAACCGGCTTAGACTACTGTCATGAAGCTAAAGAAACTGGCCCTGGCTTTACTGGTGCTCGCGCTACCCGCATGCGTGCCGGTGCTCGAGGCGAACACCGGCCCCAGCTACTCGGTGAGCGAGGTCGAACTCCTGACCCGCGAAGCTAGCGAGCGCTGGGTCTACTTCTACGGCGACCCCGTTCAGGTCGAGCTCGACGGCACCACCCTCGACCTGCAACCGCCACCCCCGCAGCCACATGTTTGGGCGGTTCCCGGCGCCCTTTGGGTTTCGGGAGAACCGCTTTTCCGCGAGGTCCTGCCGGCGCTGCGGCTGCCGGCGCGCACGGTCTTGGCTTTTCCTGGTCTGGAGTATCACACCAAGACTAAGGTCGACCTGGAAGGAGTTTGGCTCTACGACGGCGTTTGGCACCGTCTTTCGGGACCGCTCGCGGCAGGAGACGGCATTGAAAACGAGGGCGTCCCCGAATACCCCGAGATTGCAGGACTGACCGAAGCAGAAACCAAGGTGATCCTGCGCGAAGCGCTGGCGCGTAACCCCGTCCGTCCGCTGGTGATCTATCAGCTGGCCGAACCGGTCTTCCCCGCCTACCGCCTGCTGCCGCGTCCCCGCCGTTACCGCAGCACCGCTTTAGCGCTGCAGTACGGCGTAGAAAAGGAGATCGTCTTGGACTCGAGCCCCAACCCCCGGTTAGGCTGGAAGCTGCTCGCCAAGGGCGCCATGAGCGCCTACAAAGACCCCGCCCCGCTCGGCCTCCTGGCGCAGAGCGAACGCGCTTTCATGGCGCAGATCTGGCCGCTGGCCGCGGGCAACCGCGTACCCCGCCCCGCTCCGCCGGCGCTGGACTTTGGCCGCCAGAGCGTCGCGGCCTTCTTCTGGGGCCTAAAGCGTAGCGGCGGCTACGCTATCGAGGTGCAAAGCGTGAACTTGCGTGGCGACGTCCTGGAAGTACACCTCATACTCCACCAGCCTCCTCCGGGCGCCATCGTCACCCAGGCGCTCACCAGCCCCTACGTCATCATCAGCGTCGCGGGTAAACCCCGTTTGGCACGCTTTTACGACCAAAACGGCAAGCTGCTAACCCAGGCCGCCGCCCGCTAAACGACCTAGAAGGTAAAAAGAACCCGTTACCAGCACGGGTTCTTTTTTTGCACCCGCCCTTGCGAGTACTTCTTGCAAGGCGGCTTCGGGCGCGGCTACGTAAGGGGCCCGTAAGCCGGCAGGCGGTGCCGCCAGCGGCCAGGTAAGCGTAACCGAAAGGGCCTTTTGACCGAGGATCTCCAGCATGGCGGCGGCGTCTTTACGCTGGTGGGCGCCGAATAGCAGGTGAAAGGGCGGCAGCTCAGCCACCAGCGCCGCGGCCGCGTGAGGGTTGTGAGCCCCGTCCAGATAGACCTCCACCCCCTGCACCCGGAGCCTTTGCAGGCGGCCCGGCAAACGTGCCGCCGCCAGCCCCCGCCGCACCGCCTCCTCGCCAAAACCCAAAAGCCGCAACGCCGCCACAGCCAAAGCGGCGTTACGGCGCTGGAACGCGCCCGCCAGCGCCGGCGGCCGGGGTAGCGAAAAGAGCGGTTCTGCCGGGTCGTACACGTAAAGCGGCGCCTCTCGCTCGTGCGCCAGCTCGCTTATCTGCCGCATAGCCGCACCACCCGCGGCGGTAATCACCGGTCGGCCCGGTCGGATGGCCGCCGCCTTGTCTCGCGCCAACCCGGCAAAGCCACCGAATGTTTGCAGGTGGTCGGCGGTCACGTTGGTTATCACCAGCGCCCGCACGTTTGATACCGCCATGGTCGCGTCAGAAGCCCCACCCACGCCCGCCTCGAGCGCCGCCCAGTCAATGCCGTGACGCGCAAAGGCCTCGAGCGCCAGCCCCAACATCAGGTCGAAGAACGCCGGCTGCCGGTGCAACGACAGGCCGCGGACCTTTTTGACGAAGTCGACGACCTCGCCCTCCGCCACCATCCGCCCGCCGTAACGAACCCGCTCGCGCAGGCTAACCAGGTGCGGACTGGTAAAGCTGCCGCCGCTGCCGCCAAAGGCGGCCTCCAGGTAAGCCGCCACGCTCCCCTTGCCGTTGGTTCCCACGACGTGGACGAATTTGGTGGCGGGTTGTTGCCGGCCCAGCGCCGCGAGCAGTTCTGCCGCCCGTTCGGGACCACGCGGCCTGCCGCCGCGGGTCTGCCGCTCCAGCCAGGCTGCCGCCGCCGCAAATTCCATGTTCAGCCCACTACCAGGGGCAGCGACGCGCCCTCCGGACGCGTCAGCGGATCGTCCCAGCCCACCTCGGCCAGCGCCTTCTTCCAGCGCGGGTACGACTCGCCCTCCTCCAGCAACAAAGCGGCGTGGCCCACTTCGGGCCCGCCACGGGCGATTACCGCCTCGATCCAGGCCCACTTGGCGCTGGTGCTGCGCACCTCCACCCGCGGCCGCAGACGCCGCAGCTCCTTTTGTATGCGCTTCAGGCGCGCGTCTATCTGGCGAACGCCGGCAAATACGTCGCCAAAGTGAGGGGTATTGCGCTTGGGAACGAAGGGCGAAACGCCCAACGTAAGCGGCGTGATCTGCGCCAGACGCTTGATGAACTCGATCATCTCGGTTATGTCTTCGTCGCTCTCGGTAGGCAGGCCGATCATCTGGTAGAGCTTGAAGCCCTTGAAGCCCAGCTCGCGAGCCAGCTCCGCCGCGCCGATAAGGTGTTCTTCGGTTATCTGCTTCTTGAGCAGGTCGCGCAGGCGCTGGCTGGGGCCGTCGGCGGCCACGGTAAAGGTGCGCAGTCCGCCGGCCTTGAGAATCTCCGCCAGCTCACGGTCCACCCGGTCGGCGCGGACGCTGGAAACCGAGAGGCGGATCCCCCGCTTTAGCAGTGCATGGCCCACCTGCTTGACGAAGGGGTAGTCGGAGAGCGCCGCCCCCACCAGCCCTACCTTTTCCACTCCCTCCGGCACCGCCGCCAGCACCTTCTCAGCGGGCACGTTGCGGGTGGGGCCGTACATCACCCGCGCCAGGCAAAACGTGCAGGGGCGCGGGCAGCCGCGCTCGGCCTCGATGAGGAACACGCCCGGAAACTCCGAGTGGCGCGAGATAATCTGCGAGTATACCGGCAGCTTCTCGACCGGCGCGGTAGCCCAGCGCGGCTCGCGCTCGTCGCGATCCGGCAGAAAGACTCCCGGCGCTCCCTCCACCAGGTCGAGGAAGGCCGCCTTGCCTTCCGCCTGCCGGAACGCCTCGGCCAGCCAGGGCACGGTCTCCTCGCCGTCGCCAATCAAAATGGCGTCGGCAAAAGGAGCCAGTGGCCAGGGGTTGGAACTGGTGAGCGGGCCGCCGATCACCACCAGCGGGTCGGACTCGTCACGCTGCGAGCGCAGCGGCTCCAGCCCCGCCGCCCGTAAAAGGCGGACGATGTTGACCAGATCCAGCTCGAAGGCCACCGAGATGGCGAAGATGTGAGCGTTACCAGCAGCGCGGCCCGACTCGTAGGTGGGCAGCCGACCCGGCGCGGCCAGGTCGGCGTCTTCCAGGAAGGCGCGTTCACAGGCAAAGTCGGGCTCCTCGTTGAAGAGGCGGTAGACGGTCTGGAAACCCAGCGAGGCCATCGCTACCGCGTAGGTGTTCGGATAAGCCAGGGTGACGCGCAGCGGGGCATCTTTGTAGATCGTCCCTCTTTCGCCCTCGAGCCGGTCTTGAATGCGGCGACGTAAGCGGCGGTCCATCTAACGGCCGCCCCGCCAGCGCCGCCGGCGTTCTCGCAGAGGCGCAGTCATCACGTAGCTTTTTGTGGTTTGGAGAATGCCCGCACCACCAGGTAGATTATCCCGGCGATTATCAAGGCAGGTATCAGGAACTTGAGGAGAACGACGATTAGCGCGGCGACCGCCAGGAAGAGCTTACCCAAAAACACCATCAGCCAACCGCCGAGCCACAAAGCTACCAAGACCCCGACGGTAACCAGCAGGCCGATGACTAGCCATTCGGTTATCTCTTCAAGCGTGTACTGACCGGTCGTATTCATCCAGGCTCAGTGTAGCACAACCCCCAACGGCGGTGATTGACCTACCATGAGTAGGTGGAGCGCTACCGCACTAGCGAAGGGGTGATCGTCGCCCGCAAGCCGCTGCCGGGAGGTGACGTGATCCTCCGCCTGGTGGGCCCCGAGGGCTCGAGCGCGGTGGTGGCCCGCAAGGCGCAACGTCCCGGCGGACGCTCCGGCCGTCTGATGCTCTTTCACCACGTCCGCTATCAGGCCTATCACAAACCCGAGCGCGAACTGGCCACCCTGACCCAGGTCGAGCTCATCGGCCGCCTGGAAGGGCTCAGCGAACCGCGCCGCTACCCGGCGGCGGCGTACCTGGCGGAGCTGGCCTACAACCTGGCCGCGCCGGAAACGGCCGCCGCCATCTGGCCCGTCTTCACCAGCAGCCTGCGCGGGGTGGCGAGCCACGCCGACCCGCGGGTGCCACTGGTCTGGGGTGGGTGGCGGATGCTGGCCGCGGCCGGCCTCGCTCCCTCGCTGGACGACCGCTGCCCGGGCGGAGCGCCTTACCTGGAGTTGACCGGCTCCCTCGCCTCTTCCGCCTGCGCCCGCGAACCCCGGGTCTATCTGGGGACGGGGGGAGCGGCGGGGCTGGCGGCCATTCTCAAACGGCCCGGCTCCCAGGCCGTGGCCGCGCTTGAAGCAGGCGACCCCCTGCCGCTTTTGCGGGCGCTGCTGGCGTACGTTTCCTACCAGGTCGAACCCTTGCGCTCGGAAGCGGCAGTACGCTCCGCCTATCGCACGAACGGCAAAACTTAACGGGAACTGACGCACGAAAAGAGCTCATTGCGGCGTACGAAGGCTAGCAAGAAGTCTTTCATTACCGCGAGCTGGCTGTGGTACGCGAGGATGGCCTCGAGCTTGAGCTCCTTTTGCCAGTCGTTCAGCTCGTAGCTCTGCCATACGTAGGCCATTCCGGTAGGCGGATCGCTCAGCCAACCGTCGCCGTCGTACCCCATGGGGCTGGGCCA
>JALVWZ010000033.1 GCA_027023115.1 Thermaceae bacterium | reverse complement strand
GGGTAACGTCGGCAAAGCCGGCCACCGCCGTGGCCGGCTTTGCCGACGTTACCCTGGCCTGCTTCGAGCTCGGTCAGGAAGAAGCACTAGAACTGAGCTTCGAGCTGGAGGGCAAACCAGCCACCGGCCCCGCAACCGCTGCTGGCGAAGCCGCCGCAGAGCTGGTGGCGAACGTATTAGAAAACGCCAGCGAAGACTGGCGCGGCGTTGCCGCTCCCGAGCCGGAAACCGCCTTGCAACTGGCGCTGGCCGTGCGCGAGGAAGCCGCAAAGCGCGGATGGCGGGCCGACGTAGTGCTGGGTCACCTGCTGCTTGCCGAGCCGCAAAAACACGCTTGGAACGTCATCCATACCCCTCACGGATCGGTCGAGCTGGACGCACTGTTCTACCAGGTCATGCAAAATTCGCCCGCCTACTGGCTGGCCTACGGGCTGGCCCCCGCGCCGGAAGACTATCTGAGCGGCCACGAGGGCCGCCGCCTCACCTGGGGTACGGCTCCGCTGCCGGCAAAGGCGCTGCCTTGTACAAACGAAGAAGACGCGCTCGCAAGCGGCGAGCGATGGTACTTCTTCTGGCCCGACGCTATAAAAACGGATGGCGGCGAGCTGCTCGAACCCGTCGGCCGCACCCTGAGCGCCGAGCCGCCCGGTTCGGAGAAAGCGCTTGCGGACGCTCTGGCCGCGTTGCGGGTTACCGCCTTCGCCGCTTTGGTGCTGGTGGCGCTTGGCTTCGCCCGCCCCGGCGGCTGGCCCCTGTTGGCTTACGGAACTTACGCTGCTTTGCTGGCGCTCGGGCAGGGACGGGCGGCGCTGGCTTTGTTCGCGCGTCCGCGCGGCTGGCGAGTGGGCCTCGAGATCGTCCTGTTTCACCTGGCCTTCCTGGCGACCGTGACCGGTGCGCAATCGGTCCTGCCGCAGACCTTGTTCGTCCTCTACTGGATCTACAACCGCCTCGAGCCCTACCTGATGCACAAGAAAGGCCGGACCGGCAACCCAGCCGGCCCGGCTTGAAAGCGGCTTTCTAAGAAAGTGCCTTCTTTACCAGTTCGACTATCTCGTCGATTGTGTCTGCCACCGGGATGCCCGCCTCGGCAAACGCCTTCAGCTTGGACTCGGGGGTGCCTACGTCGCCCATGATGATGGCGCCGGCGTGGCCCATCCGCTTGCCCTTGGGGGCGCTGCGACCACCGATGAAGCCTACTACCGGCTTGTTCATGTGCTCCTTGACCCAGGCAGCCGCCTCCTCCTCGTCGGAGCCGCCGATCTCGCCGATCACGACCACCGCTTCGGTCTCCGGATCCTCATTGAAGAGCGGGAGCAGGTCCTTGAAAGTGGTGCCGATGATCGGGTCTCCGCCGATGCCGACGGTGGTGGTGTTGCCGAGCCCCGAGTTGCTGAGCGCCGCCGCCGCCTCGTAGGTGAGGGTGCCGGAGCGGGAGATGAGGCCCACCCGACCCTTTTTGAAAACGTGGCCGGGCATGATGCCAATCTTCGTTTCCTCGGCGGAGATCAGGCCGGGGCAGTTGCCACCGATCAGGCGAACGCCCAGGTCCTTGATTTCTTTGACCGCGGCCACCATGTCTAGGGTGGGTATGCCCTCGGTGATCAACACCACCAGCGGCACGCCGGCGTGGGCGGCCTCCAGCGCCGCGTCGGCGGCGGCGGCAGCGGGCACGAAGACGATCGAGGCGTCGATATGATGGTTGGCCACCGCTTCATTAACCGTGTCGTAGACGGGAACCCCCAGCACCTCCTGGCCGCCCTTGCCTGGGGTAACACCGGCGACTATCTTGGTGCCGTACTTGATCATCTGTTCGGCGTGGAAACGCCCCTCGCGGCCGGTCAGGCCCTGCACCAGCACGCGGGTGTCTTTGTTGACGAGGATGCTCATTTCGCGCCTCCCACCATGGTAACGATGGCCTTGGCCGCTTCTAGCGAGTTGGGGTAGAGGTAGATGGGCTTGCCCTCGAGCAGCTTCTTGGCCTCTTCCTCGGCGGTACCAGCCACGCGCATGACCACCGGCACCTTGACGAGGCCCTCCTCAAGCGCCTTGATAACGCCCTTGGCCACCTCGTCGGCGCGGGTGATGCCGCCGAAGATGTTAATGAAGATGCCCTTCACGTCCGGGTCCTTGGCCACCAGCTTGACGGCGTTGTAGACCACGTCGGCCTTGGCCCCGCCGCCGATGTCGAGGAAGTTGGCGGGCTTGCCGCCGGCGCGGTTGACCAGGTCGAGGGTATACATCACCAGGCCGGCGCCGTTGCCGATGATTCCTACGTCGCCGTCGAGCTTGACGTAGGCGAAGCCGTAGTTGCTGGCTTCGATCTCGAGCGGGTGCTCGGCCTCCACCTCGCGCAGCTTGGCCAGGTCGGGGTGGCGGAAGAGGGCGTTGTCGTCCAGGTCTATCTTGGCGTCGGCGGCTATTATCTCGCCGTCCGCGGTGACGACCAGCGGGTTGATCTCGGCCAGTGAGGCGTCGCTGCCCACGAACGCGTTGTATAGCTTGACGATGGCGCTCGCCAGGCGGTTGAGGTTGCCCTCCAGGCCCGCCTGCTTGACCACCTCGCGCGCCTCGAAGGGACGCAGGCCCTTGTGGGGATCGATGGGGTATTTGACGATGGCCTTGGGGTTGGTGCGGGCCACTTCTTCGATGTCCACACCGCCTTCCTTGCTGACCATGAGGACGACGCGCTGGCTGGAGCGGTCGATGATCAGGCCGGCGTAGTATTCCTTGGCGATGTCCACCGCCTCGGCCACCAGCACCTTCTTGACCGTCAGACCCTTGATGTCCATCCCCAAGATCTTGCCGGCGACCTCGCGCGACTCCTCAGGCTTGGCTAGCTTGACCCCGCCCGCCTTGCCGCGCCCGCCGACGTGTACCTGCGCCTTGATGACTACCAGCTTGCCGTAGTCCTTGGCGATCCGCTCGGCCTCCTCGGGCGTGTATGCCACCTTGCCCGGGGGCACCGGGACCCCGTATTTTGCCAGAATTTCTTTCGCTTGGAACTCGTGGAGTTTCAAAAGGCACCTCCCGTGCTTTAAAACTGCCGCAACGCGGCCGCAGGTATTATACCCTCGAGCGCAGACCGATCGGCGGGTTAAACGTCATATGTTTAGAATGCCGTTAGGGGCAAGCGTGAAAAGGAAGATCCTGGCGCGGAGCAGCAGCGATAGGCTTATCGCCGGAGTTTGTGGCGGCATTGCCGAGCGCTTCGGGCTAGACCCAACGCTGGTGCGGCTGGCGTTCTTGCTGCTCACCGCGTTAGCGCCTTCCTTCTTGCTGCTTTACCTCTTGCTGGCGCTGGTCATGCCCAAAGCCGGCTCCGAAGACGAACCGCTGCTACGGCGCGTGCGGGGCGCCATGGCGGACGTGAGTTCGAGCGCCCGCCGCTGGCGGCCGGAAACGTCCGGGCGCGGGCAATTTTGGCTGGGCGTCGGCCTGATTGCCCTGGGCGTAGTCCTGCTGGCGCAAGACCTCGGCTTTTTCCGGCTCGAGTGGAATCTACTCGGCCCGCTGATACTCGTCTCCCTCGGGCTTTTTATTAGTTTTCGGGAGTAGAATGTTTAAGTGAAAGAGCGACGATGACTTTAGGTATATTACTCGTCTTCTTTGGCCTGCTCTGGCTGCTGGCCGGGGTTGGGGTCTTGCCCAACGCTTCCGTAGTCTGGCGGCTTTGGCCGCTACTCGTCATGGCTCTGGGCTTCGACCTGGTTTTGGGGCGCTCCCCGCGCCGCCGAGTGCTGGCAGGGCTGGCGGCGGCGGCGCTGGTTCTGCTGGGCCTGTTTTGGGTGTTCATGCCAAGTAGCGGTAACGGCAACTTCACAGAACGAGAAGTGCATATCCCACTAGCGGCCAGCGTTAGCGAGGCGAGCTTGAGCATCCGGACCCAGATCGCCAACCTCGATATCTCCCCTTCGCCCGCCGGCAATCAAGATTTGCTCAGCGGCCGCTTCCAGCTCTATCGTGACGAAAAGCTGCTTACCAAGAAACGCCAACACGGCAGTGCAGCGTATATTTACGTATCCTCCAAGACGCCGCCGGTGAACCATCGCGAGGGGCCGGGGCCATACTGGCGCGTCAAGCTCAGTCGCAAACCTCTCTACCGGCTTGACGTCTCCCTGGCGGTGGGCAACACCCGGTTGGACCTGCGCGGGTTGCGGGTGGCGAGACTCAAGCTCGAAACTCAAGTCGGCAACACCACCGTCTACCTGCCCGACCATAGCGGGTCCTTCGCCATCAGCAGCGGCACCGGCAACCTGACGGTCTACCTTCCGCCCCGGGTGGCGGTGACCTTGAACGTCAATAAAGGGGTTGGCAGCCTGGAAGTTCAGGGTTTGGAGGGAGGCGGCGGGAGCTGGCGCCGCGGCAGCGGCCCGGCCCTCGAGCTGCAAATTGGCTCCCGAGTCGGCCAGGTGCGCGTTATCCCCGCGCCCTAGGCTTCGTCCGCGCCGCTTCCCTCGAGGCGGGCGAATACCAACCGCCCCACCTGGGTCTGGATGCTCTGGGTTATGACTACCGGCACCTTCTTACCGATGAGTTTTTGGGCGTGGTCCACCACCACCATGGTGCCGTCGTCAAGGTAGCCAACCCCCTGGCCCGACTCGCGCCCCGGCTTGATAATCTCCAGCTCCACCCGGTCACCGGGGCGGTACTGGGTGCGCAGGGCAATCGAAAGCGCTTGGATGCTGAGGGCCTTGACCCCGT
>JALVWZ010000032.1 GCA_027023115.1 Thermaceae bacterium | reverse complement strand
ACGCTTTCCTCAAGGGCGACGGCAAGGACCGCCGCGAGCTCCTGTTCTCTCTCTACGGTCTGGAGGAGCTGGCGACGCTGCGCGAGCGCGCCATGACCCGCCTGGCCGGGCTGCGCGAGGAGCTGGCGGCCGCCGAGGCGACGCTGCAACACCTGGAGGAGGTCAGCGAAGAGGCCCTGGCACAGGCCCGCGAAGAGCTGGAGCGGCTGAAACGTGAGGAGAAGGAAACTTCCGCAGAGTTGAGCAGGCTAGAGAGGGAGTTGCGCAAGCTGGAAGGCCTGGCCGACCTCTGGCGAGAAAAACAGGAACTGGAGCGGCGCGCGGCGGCGCTGACCGCCGAAGCGGAGCGAATGGCCGAGGTCGAGGGCTGGTTGGAGCGGGCGCGGGCGGCGGAACAGGCGTTGCCGGAAGTCGAGAAGCTGGCGACGGCTCGCAAGCGACTCGCGGCTGCCGAAAATGACCTTATCGAGAAGAAAAATACTTACGACAAGGTAAAAACAGAGTGGGAAAAGATGCACGAGCGCTTTGATGAAGAAGAGTACGAGCGGCTCAAGAGCGCGGTGGCGGCGCTACCATTGATCGAGGCCAAAGCGCGCACCCTCAAGGCGCTGGGCGAGGCGCCGGCGGGGACGGAAACCGAAGACTACGACGAAGAAGCCTACCGCCGGCTGGAAAAGCAGCTCCGCGCCGCCGAGGAGCGCCGCAAAGCCCTGGATGAGGTAAAGCGCCTGCACAAGCGCGAAGCGGAACTAAAAACCCGCATCGATGAGCTGCAAGAGGGACTGAAGGCCGCTACCAAGCGCCAGGAAGAGCTGAAAACGGCGGGCGTGCAGCTCAAGGAAAAACTGGATGAGACCAAAAAGCGCCTGGAAGAGGCCCGCCGCAGCGCCAACGTGGCCTCGTTCCGGTACCTGCTCAAGCCCGGCGAACCCTGCCCCCTTTGCGGTCAGATCGTCCACGAGCTTCCCCGAAAAGCCGAAAACCCACTGGTCGGGCTGGAAGCCGTAGCCGAAAGGTTGAATGCGCAGCTCGAGGAGATGCGCGGCGCCTGGCGTGAAGCTGAAGGCGAGATCAAGGGCATGAGAGAACGCCTGAACGACATGCGCAAACAGCTGGCCGAAGTGGAGCAAGACCGCAAGCGCTCAGAGAGCAGGGCCGGCGAACGGGGCGCGGCAGACGAGGAGCAGATATCCGCGCGACTGGCGGCCATGCGGCGCGGGCTGGCCGCCGAGATAGCCGGAAAAACCGACGGCCAGGAGCCGGCGGAGTACGCCCGCCGCTTGCGCGACCGCCTGGCCCGGATAGAGCGGGTCAAGCAGCAGCTGAGTAAACTGGCGGCCGAACTTGAACGGTCGGCGGCTGACCTGCAGGCGGCGAAGGCGCGGCGAGAGGCGCTGGCCGAGTCGCTGGTGCCGCTGGAGGAGAGCGTCAACGCTCTTTTGGCCCGCCTAGGTTTTGAAAACGCCGCCGAGGTGCAAAAATCGCAGCGCAGCGCCGAGGAAATAACCGGCTTGGAGGAGCGGCTCAAACGCTGGCGTGACGAAAAGGCCTACCTAAAGCAGCGCCGCGAAGAGCTGGAGCGCGAGCTAGCCGGCAAGCGGGAAGTAAGCGGGCAGGAGCTGGCCGCCAAGAAAGAGCTGCGGGCCGAGCTGGCCACCAAAAGGCAAACATTGAGCGAGCGGTTGGGGGCCTTGCAGGAAAAGGCGGACAGGCTGGAGCGCGACTTAGCCGCCAAGCGCGCCGCCGCCAAGAAGGCCGCCGGCATGGTGGCGCAGGTGGGCCTTTGGGAACAGCTGGCCGAAGACCTGAAAGGCCACAAGTTCCCCGACTACCTGCTCAACCGCCTGCAACTGGACATGCTGGCGCGCGCTTCCGAGCTACTCTTCACCCTCTCGCAGCAGCGTTACCGCTTCCACCTTGTCGGCGGCGTTTATCACGTTGAAGACCTCTGGACCGGCGTCACCCGCCCCGCCAAGACTCTCTCCGGCGGCGAGACCTTTTTGGCGTCGCTCAGCCTGGCCCTTTCGCTTTCGGAGCACCTTTCCCGGGGAAGGCTAGGGGCGCTCTTTCTCGACGAAGGCTTTGGTACCCTCGACGCCGAGGCGCTGGAGCTGGCCGCCGAAGTGCTGGAAGCGCTCCCCACTCAAGGGCGGATGGTCGGCGTGGTGACCCACGTTACCGAGCTGGCTCAGCGGATGCCGCTGCGATTGGTAGTCGAAAAAACGCCGCAAGGCAGCCGGGTCCATTGGGAGGAGTAGGCGGCGAATATCTACCCAGGTAGCTGGGGTGGGTTGAAGCCGGCGAGCCCATGGCCCGTGGAAATTCCATAACACGCCTTTGCGCATGGCGCGCTAGGTTCCAGCCGCCTGACTGTAAGGTCCGAACACGTTATTCACCCACTATGTCACGAGGATCTCCCCTCGTCACCCCAGCGAAAGCTGGGGTCCGGGACCGTTTCAGAAGTCGCGTTTGGGGCTCCGCGTCGCCACCATTGTTTCTTACGACACGTGCGAGCGACGGAGACCGCGCCGGTCTGGACTGGCTCGCGCGAGCCATAGGCTCGCCCCGCTGGAATGACGGCCTGCAGTTTGGCTTGAGGTTAACGAAACGCCGGCCTGCTACCTCCCACATCCCGCCTTCCACTATCTATTCACCACCTACCATGCATTACGCACCGCCTCATCCCGGACACAGTGAACAACGTGTTGGGAGGTTGCACCTAACTCACACCTCGTAACAAGCGCCACGCACATTCTCCCGCCTCCCACGCCCCACACCCTACCTCCTGTCACCGCTTTTTCTCGGTACAAACGCGTCGGGTGCTATACTGAACCCGGTTTGAGTAAGAAGCGCATCTTGCACAACACCCTCATCGTAATGGCCGGAACGCTGGCCAGCCGGCTCTTAGGGGTTATCCGCCAGGGAGTGCTCAATAACTTTTTCGACAAGTCGGTGACCGACGCCTTCCTGGTGGCCTACCGGGTTCCCAACCTGTTTCGCGAGATTCTGGCCGAGGGGGCGGTCACCAACGCCCTGATACCAATCCTGGCCGAGCTGCCGGAGGGCGAGCGCGCCGAGTTCAAGAGGCGGTTCGCTGCCTTTTTGCTGGGGCTCAACCTGTTGGTGGTGGGGCTGGGCGTGCTCTTTGCGCCGCAGCTGGCGGCGTTGCTGCTGGCCGCCGACACGCCGCTCGACCCGGCGCTGGTGACCTACCTCATCCGTCTGGTGATGCCCTTCTTGCTGGCTATCAGCATGGCGGCTCTCTTTGGGGCGTTCTTGCAATCGGAGGAACGTTTCTGGGGGCCCAGTTTTGCGCCGCTAGCTTTCAACCTGGGCGCGATAGTAGTCATGCTGCTATGGCCTGGCAGTGCTACCGCGCTGGCGTTGGCTTTCGTGCTGGGTGGGACGCTGCAGGCGCTGGTGCAGGTACCGGCTCTGCGGGGGTTTGGCCTCGAGGCGCGCTGGCACCCGGCAATCGGCAGGGCGGCTATCTTGATGACGCCGTTCATCTTCACCACCTCCACGCGCCAGTTCCTGACGATAGTTCTCTACGCCCTGTTAACGTCGTTGCCGCTGGGGGCCGCCACCGGTTTCAGCAACGCCGACATGACCTACCTGATGGCCCTCGGCCTTTTTTCGGTATCACCGGCGATGGCCCTCTACCCCCGCTTGGCGGCGCACGCAGCGGCGGGGAAGACTGGCGACTACGCCCGCCTGCTCGAGACCGGCCTGGCGCGCGTAGCGGTGCTGCTCGGTTGGTCGGCGGCCTTGATGGTCGGGCTGGCTCCCTGGGTGGTGGCGGTTTTGTTCGCCTGGAAGGCCAGCTTTGACGCCAACGTTTTCGCCTACAGCGCCGCGGCCATGCGCGCACTGGGCCTGGCGCTCCTGCCCTGGGGGCTTTACAACCTCTACGTGCGCGGCCTCTACGCCCGTAAGCAGATCAGCCGTGCGGTCAAGATAAGCGTAAGCCTCTTTTTGATAAACACCCTTGGCTACTACCTGCTGGTGGGTGGAGGAATGTTCTGGCTGAACATGGCCACCGTCATAGCCGGGTTTTTGGGGTTGGGCTGGATGATCTGGATTTACGAGCGCGACGGCATCCTCGCCGCCGGAGCGCAGCTCGGTTTGCTGGCGCGGGTGGCCGCCGCCGCCGCTCTGGCCGGTTACGCCGGATACCGCTTGGCGCTTTGGGCGGGACCGGCCCGCGACCTGATGGTCTCGCTACCGCCACTCTTGCTGGGGTCGTTGGCGGCCAGCGCGGTTTACTTTGGCGCGGCTTGGCTTTTGCGCCTGCCGCTACGGCTGCGCTAGGACGAATTCCAGCGCAATTTGCTACGACCAATAAGCGATATATCGATGCGACGTAGCCCCGGATCAGGTTCGGGGAAGGTCCCGGCTCGCAGTCGCAGCGCTCATTTGCACGGGGACGCAAATGGATTCCGTTCCCTTTGACAACTACGAGTCCCCGGAAGAGGCGGCATGGCCCGACGAGGTTCGGGGGCATGCTGAACTAGATGTAACCTCCCAACACGTTGTTCGCAAAGTCCTGGGGATGCAGAGCGTGGTAGGTGGTAGGGGGTAGGAAGTGGGAAGTGGGTAGGCCGCATTTGAAGTGCGCGAGACGACGTATGGAGGCGTTTCCACAATCCGCTGATACGAGTCGCTTGCTTTTTACCTCCCCAACCGGGGGAGGTGGCCGCAGGCCGGAGGGGGGT
>JALVWZ010000031.1 GCA_027023115.1 Thermaceae bacterium | reverse complement strand
CGTGCTCAACTAGCTTATACCCGGTACACGGTGCAGGACTTGACACTACCGGCTTCAGCCAGCATAATATCCGTGGATTGACACTCTGAACCCTCAAGTGTCAAAAGGGTTGGGAGGCAATCATGAGCACGGAGGTCAAGACTATGATCAAACCGCTGGCAGACCGGGTCGTGGTTGAACCCATCGAAGAAGAAGTAACCACCAAGGGCGGCATCGTACTGCCCGACACCGCCAAGGAAAAGCCCCAGAAGGGCAAGGTCATCGCCGTGGGTAGCGGCAAGCTGCTGGAAAGCGGCGAGCGCGTACCCCTCGAGGTCAAGGAGGGCGACGTCGTCGTCTTCGCCAAGTACGGCGGGACCGAGATCGAGATCGAAGGCACCGAGTACATCATCCTGTCCGAGCGCGACCTGCTCGCGGTCGTCGAGAAGTAGGGGAGGTAGGAAATGGCAAAGATCCTGGTATTTGACGAAGAAGCCCGCCGCGCTCTCGAGCGGGGTGTGAACGCCGTAGCCAACGCCGTGCGCGTGACCCTTGGCCCCCGGGGCCGCAACGTGGTCCTGGAGAAGAAGTTCGGCTCGCCGACCATCACCAAGGACGGCGTTAGCGTAGCCAAGGAGATCGAGATCGAGGATCACCTGGAGAACATCGGCGCCCAACTGCTCAAAGAAGTGGCCTCGAAGACCAACGACGTGGCCGGCGACGGCACCACCACCGCCACCGTGCTGGCCCAGGCCATCGTCCGCGAGGGCCTGAAGAACGTGGCCGCCGGCGCCAACCCGCTCAGCCTCAAGCGTGGCATCGACAAGGCCGTGGAGGCCGCGGTCGAGCAGATCCACAAGATGGCCGAGCCGGTCGAGGACCGCAAGGCCATCGAGGAAGTGGCCACCATCTCCGCCAACGACGCCGAGGTGGGCAAGCTGATCGCCGACGCCATGGACAAGGTCGGCAAGGAAGGCATCATCACCGTCGAGGAGTCGAAGGGCCTGGAGACCGAGCTCGAGGTCGTCGAGGGTTACCAGTTCGACAAGGGCTACCTGAGCCCCTACTTCGTCAACAACCCCGAGGCGATGGAGGTCCAGCTCGAGGACCCCTACATCCTCATCGTCGAAAAGAAGATCTCGAACATCCGCGAGCTGCTGCCGGTGCTGGAGCAGGTGGCGCAGACCGGCAAGCCGCTGATGATCATCGCCGAGGACGTCGAGGGCGAGGCCCTGGCCACCCTGGTGGTCAACAAGCTGCGCGGCACCCTCAACGTCGCCGCGGTCAAGGCGCCCGGCTTTGGCGACCGCCGCAAGGAGATGCTCAAGGACATCGCCGCGGTCACCGGCGGCCAGGTCATCAGTGAGGAGCTGGGCCTCAAGTTGGAGAACGTCACCCTCTCCATGCTGGGTCAGGCCGAGCGCGTCCGCATCACCAAGGACGAGACCACCATCGTCGGCGGTAAGGGCAAGCGCGACGACATCGAGGCCCGCATCAGCCAGATCAAGGCCGAGCTGGAGACCACCGACAGCGAGTACGCCCGCGAGAAGCTGCAGGAGCGCCTGGCCAAGCTCTCCGGCGGCGTCGCCGTGATCCGCGTCGGCGCGGCCACCGAGACCGAGCTCAAGGAGCGCAAGCACCGCTTCGAGGACGCCCTCTCGGCCACCCGCGCGGCGGTGGAAGAGGGCATCGTCCCCGGTGGTGGCGTGACCCTGCTGCGCATTACCAAGGCCGTTGACAGCGTTCTTGGCGAGCTCGAGGGCGACGAGGCTACCGGCGCCAAGATCATCCGCCGCAGCCTGGAGGAGCCCACCCGCCAGATTGCCGAGAACGCTGGCTTCGAGGGCTCGGTAGTGGTCAACGAAATTCTTCAGAAGGACGACGAGCGCTACGGCTTCAACGCCCAGAGCGGCGAGTACGGCGACATGCTCGAGTTCGGCATCGTCGACCCGGCCAAGGTGACCCGCAGCGCCCTGCAGAACGCCGCTTCCATCGGCTCGCTGGTGCTGACCACCGAGGCCGTGGTGGCCGAGAAGCCCGAGAAGAAGGAGGCTGCTCCAGCCCCCGGCGGCATGCCCGACATGGACTTCTAGCAAATTCCTGGCACGATCCCCTGGCCGGCTAGCCGGCCAGGGTTTTTATTTGACGTAGCAACATAAGAGTTGGCAACGACAAAGAGCGCTTGGTGGCGCGAATGCCGCGCGTGCCAAGCCAAGCACGGCTTTTAGCGACTACTACGCCCGCTCTCGAAGTGCCGCCCCGGCAAAACCGGCATGCTTAGCTGCAACCGCCCAACACGTTGTTCACAAAGTCGGACGAGGCGGTGCGTAGTACGTGGTTCGTAGTTCGTGGTGGGTTTTGAATCGAGTACGACAGCGAGCTGGCGTTCCGCGGTGTTTTTCACAGGCCACGAGCCACGAGCCACTTGCTTGTTTTGCCTCCCCATTGGGGGAAGACGGTTCGTGGTACGTGGTACGTAGTGCATGGTAGGTAGCTTGAATCGAGAACGCCATGCGCGATGGCGCGTTACGAGTCTTCCACGAACTACAGGCCACAAGCCACGAGCCAGTTTCAAAAACCCCCACCCCCACCCTCCCCAAAGGGGAGGGATGTTTGCTTTGTTACAAAACCGCGAGCCGCAGGCGTCGAGTCGCCTTGAAACCACGAACCACAAGCGACGAGCATAACTACAAGCCACAAGCTACAGGCCACAAGCTGGTTTTCTCGATTCCCCGGACGAAACTGGCTCTGCCAGTTGAGAGCCGGGGTCCATGCAGCGGGCGACGCCGAAGCTACGGCTACTATCAATTGGCCAACCACGGGCCACAAGCTACTCGCCACTTGCCGCTGTTTAGTCATTCCAGCGGGGCGTGCCTTTGGCTCACGCGAGCCAGTCCAGACCGGCGCGGTCTCAGTCGCTCGAGGACGTCATAAGACTTGGGCGCTATAAGAAACGATGGCAGCGATGCAAAGCCCCAAAGACGACTTCCGAAACGGTCCTGGACCCCAGCGAAAGCCGGTATGGCGATAAAGCCCACGGCGACGTAGGTGGCGCGAACAGCGTGTTCAAACCATACGACTATCACCCAACTGACTGAATAGTTATTCGCTCCGGCTCGATACTAAGCCTCGCGCGCCCACTCTTCCAGCGCGTCCATAACCGGCTTCAACTTTTCCGCCCTTGGGGTCAGCTCGTATACCACCCGCGGCGGCACCTCTGCAAAACGGTGCCTGGTAACCAAACCCGCGGCTTCCATTTCTTTTAATCGCAGCGAGAGGGTGCGTGGTAATAGCTGGGTGCGTTCCTGCAGCTCGCCAAAGCGTTGTGGCCCTTCGAGTAGTTGGCGGAGGATCAAGTATGCCCCCTTTTGCCCCAAAAATTCCAGCACCATCTCAATGCGGTTCTCAGATCTAGCATTCACGGCGCCATTATACCACATAGTGGGATTGTGCCAGTCTTAGTTATGTTTACAGCCAATATATGTATATTACTTTTTCTATTCGCGGTGATAGCCCGTTCCCCGTGCTATCGTATATGCCCTATAGACCTGCTCCATCGCGACCAGCAAGGCAATCTCATGCTGCAACGTCAACGGCGAGAGCGACCATACCCAGTCGGCCCGGCGGCGCAATTCGCCGTCGTGGCCCGCGGCCCCTCCTATCAGCAGGGCCACTTTTCCGGGCCCCTGCATCTGCCAACGCTGCAACCTGGCGGCGAACTCGAGCGAGTCCAGCAACTCGCCGCGCTCGTCGAGCAGCACCCGGTAGTACCCCTCACTCAGCCGTGCCAGCTCGCGCGACTCGTCAGCCGGCCGCCCCGCCCGCACACTGACCAACTCCACCTGTGTCCAGCGCCGCAAGCGTTGTAGGTACATCTCCACGCCCTCGCGCACGAAGGCAAACTTTGGTTTTCCGACCGTCACTATCCGCCAGCGCATGGCACCGTCCCTGGGTAGTTTATAATGGTGCACATAGGGGCTGGAATGATGTACACGCTATACATCCTCGCGCTAGTAATTATTGGGTCGCCGCGGCAGCCCGCCCCGGCTCATGCCGGGGTTTTTTACGCACCCTGACCCACAAAGGAGGCCGTCTATGATCAAGAACACCCAGCGGTTCGAGCCCTTTTCCAAGAACCCTATCTCCCTCATCGGCGAGAAAGGCGAATGGTTGGGCAAGTTCGAGCTGGATCTGGGCGAAGAGGAGCTCCGGCGCCTCTACCGCGACCTGGTAGCCGCCCGCCTGCTCGACGAACGACTACTCCTGCTGCAACGCTCCGGCAAGACCAGCTTTGCCATGGAGGCCGCCGGCCACGAAGGCATTCAAATCGCCATCGCCCACGCCGTCAAGCGCGGCTTCGACTGGCTCTTCCCCTACTACCGCGACCATGGCCTGGCGCTGGCGCTGGGGGTTCCCGCCGTCGAGATCTTCGGCGAGAACCTGGCCACCCGCGCCGACCCGGCCAAGGGGCGGCAGATGCCCAACCACCCGGGCTCGAAAAAGCTAAACGTCTTCACCGTCGCCTCGCCCATCGCCTCGCACGTGCCCCCGGCCACCGGCGCGGCCATCAGTGCCAAGATCCAGGGAACCGGCCAGGTGGTGGTTACCTCCTTCGGCGACGGCGCCACCAGCGAAGGCGACTGGCACGCGGCAGTCAACTTCGCCTCGGCCCAGGGTGCGCCAATCGTCTTCGTGGCCGAGAACAACCGCTACGCCATCAGCGTGGATCTACCCAAGCAAACGGGCTCCGAGAACA
>JALVWZ010000030.1 GCA_027023115.1 Thermaceae bacterium | reverse complement strand
GCCAACGCCGACGGCAAGCTCGTTTACCAGGGCATGATCCGCCTCGAGCCGACCGCCCAGCAAACGGACGCCTACCAGACCAACCGCAACCTGCTGCTGAGCAAGCAGGCGCGGGCCGAGAGCGTGCCGCAGTTGGAGATTGCCGCCAACGACGTGCGCTGCAGCCACGGTTCCTCGACCGCGCCGGTGGACGAGGAGCAGATTTTCTACATGCAAACGCGCGGCATCAGCCGCGAACTGGCGCAGCAGGCACTGGTGGCAGCGTTCCTGGAAGAGGTGCTGGGGCGGGTGCCGCTGGCGCAGCTACGGGCCCACATTGGCCGCATAATCGAGAGCCGGATAGCCGGTTAGGCCTGATGTCCTCCGTGGCATACGCCCGCGCCGACAGGCGCGGGCGTATGCTGGCGGCAGAGGTGAAAACATGTTCGACCCCAATGAGGTAAAACGGGATTTTCCGATCTTCGCGAACAACCCCGGCCTGACCTTTCTCGACTCGGCTGCCAGCAGCCAGAAACCGCGCGTGGTAATAGACGCACTCGCTCACTACTACGAGTACGATCACGCCAACGTGCACCGGGGAGCCTACGAGCTCTCCCAGCGCGCCACCGAAGCCTACGAGCACGCCCGGGCGCAGCTGGCCGGATTCCTGAACGCCGATCCCGACGAGATCGTCTTCGTGCGCAACGCCACCGAGGCACTGAACCTGGTGGCCTACGCCTGGGGACTGGCCAATTTGCGCGCGGGCGACGAGATCCTGCTCACCGAGATGGAGCACCACGCCAACTTGGTGCCCTGGCAGCTGGCGGCCCAACGTACCGGCGCGCAGATCAAGGCGGTTCCCGTCACCGCCGCCGGCCGTCTCGACCTGGACGCCTTCGAGGCGCTGCTTTCGGAGCGCACCCGTGTTTTCGCCGTGACCCAGATGTCTAACGTCCTCGGCACGGTCAATCCGGTGGCCGAGCTGGCCGCCGCCGCCCGCGAGCGGGGGGCGCTGGTGGTGGTCGACGGCGCCCAGGGAGCGCCGCACCTGCCGGTGCGGGTGGACGAGCTGAACGCCGACTTCTACGCCCTTTCGGGCCACAAGATGCTCGGGCCCACCGGCGCCGGCGTCCTTTGGGGGCGGCGCGAGGTTCTCGGCGAGCTGCCGCCGTTTCTGGGCGGGGGCAGCATGATCGACCGGGTAGAGATAACCAGTTCGAGCTATGCCGCGCCGCCGCAGCGCTTCGAGGCTGGCACCCCGGCCATCGCCGAGGCCATTGGTCTGGGGGCGGCCGCCGAATACCTGGAAAAACTGGGCATGGATGACGTCTGGGAGCACGACCGCCGGCTGACCCGCTACGCGCTCGAGCGCCTGCGCGAGGTGCCGGATCTGCACCTCTACGGCCCCGAGGGAGAGGACCGCGGGGCGGTAGTCGCTTTCAACCTGGGTTCGCTGCACCCCCACGACTTGGCCACCGCCCTCGATGAGCGCGGCGTAGCCGTGCGCACCGGCCACCACTGCGCCCAGCCGCTGCACCGCCGTTTGGGAGTCGCCGCCACCGCCCGCGCCAGCTTTTACGTGTACAACGACGAAAGCGACGTGGACCGGCTGCTGGAGGCCCTGCTCAAGGCGCGAGAGTTTTTCAAGACCTGGCTGTAAAAACACTGGTTTCTGCTCGCTACCGGCTCGGGGCTGCCACTTAAACCGATCGTCCCCCCAGCCCTCCGTTCGGGTCGCGGCGCAGCCGTCGGGAAAGTCTAATCACCCGGCGTGCTTACTAGCGGCCCGAACCTTGCAGCTTCCTATTGGCCCGCCGTCCCATGGTCGGGAAATCGTGCCCGGGCGGTATGGGATTGGTTCCTCCGGCGCCAGCGAACGTAGGGGCATACAAACGTACCCCTTCGGGCGCAGGGCCGCGATGGTAAAACTTCGCGCCGACCGGTCACGGCTCTTCAACATAACCCGCCCAGGTGTTAAAATCTTTCGGATGGACCGAATCGTCATCAAGGGTGCCCGTGGGCATAACCTGAAAAATATCTCGCTCGAACTTCCTAGGGGAAAATTCATCGTCATAACCGGCGTTTCCGGCTCCGGCAAGAGTACCCTGGCCTTCGATACCATCTACGCCGAAGGGCAGCGGCGTTACGTGGAGAGCCTTTCTTCGTACGCCCGCCAGTTCCTGGGCGTGATGGACAAGCCCGACGTGGAGCACATCGAGGGCCTGAGCCCGGCGATCTCGATTGACCAGAAGACGACCTCGCACAACCCGCGCTCGACAGTGGGCACGGTGACCGAGATCCACGACTACCTGCGCCTGCTCTTCGCCCGCGCCGGTGAGGCGCACTGCCCGGTCTGTGGTCGCAAGATCGAGCGCAGCTCGGCCAGCGAGATTACCGACCGGTTGCTGGCGGAGCCGGCGGGAACGAAGGCCATCCTGATGGCGCCGCTGGTGCGCGGCCGCAAGGGCGAGTACAAGAAACTCTTCCAGCAGTTGCTCAAAGAAGGCTACGCGCGCGTGCGCCTGGACGGCAAGATCTTGCGCCTCGAGCAGGCCATCGAAGCCGACCTGAACCGCTACGAAACCCACGACATAGACCTGGTGGTGGACCGGGTGACCCTCAGCGAGGAGGAACGCAGCCGTATTGCCGAGTCGGTCGAGCTGGCCCTGATGCGCGGCGACGGCCTCTTGCGGGTGCTGTTCATGCGTGAGGGGGGCCGGGAAGAAGAGCAACTATTTTCGGAGAAGTTCACCTGCCCCGAGCACGGCTCGGTGCTGGAAGAGCTGGAACCGCGGATATTCTCCTTCAACAGCCCCTACGGGGCCTGCGAGGTTTGCAGCGGCCTGGGTTACAGCCTCGAGTTCGACCCCGAGCTGGTGGTGAACCCGGCATTGTCGCTGGCCGAGGGGGCCATCCAGCCGTGGTCCAAGGGGCGCGGCAGCCAGGTGAGCCACATGTGGGACCGTGCCCGCGCCCTGGCCGAGCATTTGGGATTCGACATGAAGACCCCCTTCAAGGACCTGGCTCCCGAGCACCAGCAGGCCGTCCTCTACGGTCTCGACGAACCCTTCGAGGTGGTCTTCCGGCGCGCCGGCCGTGAGACCATGCGCCTGGAGGTGACCTACGAGGGCGTGATTCCCTGGCTCAAACGCCGCTACAAGGAAGCCGAGTCGGAAGGGATGCGCGACTGGCTCGAGGGTTACATGACCCTCCACGCCTGCAGCGCCTGCGGTGGCACCCGCTACAAGCCGGCGGTGCTGGCGGTGCGGGTGGGCGGCAAGAACATCGCCGAGGTTTCGGCGATGGCGGTGCGGGACGCGCTCGAGTTCTTCGAGAACCTGCCCGAGAAGCTGAACGAGTACCAGCTGCAGATAGCCCGCCCCATCCTGCGCGAGGTCCGCGCCCGCCTCGGCTTCTTGGCCGACGTCGGGCTCGACTACCTCTCCCTCGACCGCGCCGCCAACACCCTCTCCGGCGGCGAGGCGCAGCGCATCCGCCTGGCCACCCAGGTGGGCTCGGGGCTGACCGGCGTCCTCTACGTACTCGACGAACCCTCGATTGGCCTGCACCCGCGCGACAACCAGCGCCTCATCGCCACTCTCAAGAAGCTGCGCGATTTGGGCAACACGCTGATAGTGGTCGAGCACGACGAAGAAACCATGCGCTCCGCCGACTGGGTGGTGGACATGGGCCCCGGCGCCGGCATTCACGGCGGCGAGATTGTAGCCGCCGGCACCCCCGAGGAGGTGGCCGCCCACCCCGCCAGCCTGACCGGTGCCTACCTGCGCGGCGAAAAGACCATCCCGGTGCCCGGTGAGCGCCGCCGCGGCAACGGCCGCTCGCTATTGGTGCGCGGCGCCCGCGAGCACAACCTCAAGAACCTGGACGTCGAGATTCCGCTGGGTCGGTTCGTGGTCATCACCGGTCCCTCGGGTTCGGGCAAGAGCACCCTGATGCACGACATCCTCTACGCCGCCCTCTCGCGCAAGATCATGCGCTCCAAGGCCATTCCCGGACGCCACGACCGGATAGAGGGGGTGGAGCACCTGGACAAGGTGATCGAGATCGATCAAAGCCCCATCGGCCGCACCCCGCGCTCCAACCCGGCCACCTACACCGGCGTCTTCGACGACATCCGCGAGATGTTCGCCAAGAGCCCCGAGGCGCGCAAGCGCGGCTACGCCCCCGGGCGCTTCAGCTTCAACGTCAAGGGCGGCCGCTGCGAGGCCTGCCGGGGCGACGGCACGGTCAAGATCGAGATGCTCTTTCTGCCCGATATTTACGTGCCCTGCGAGGTTTGTAAGGGCAAGCGCTACAACAAGGAGACGCTCGAGGTCAAGCTGCGCGGCAAGAACATAGCCGACGTGCTCGACATGACCGTGGAGGAGGCGCTCGAGTTCTTCAAGCACCACCCGGGCATCAGCCGCAAGCTGCAACTAATGACCGACGTCGGCCTCGGCTACATGAAGCTGGGCCAACCTTCGCCCACCCTCTCCGGCGGCGAGGCGCAGCGCATCAAGCTGGCCACCGAGCTCGGCCGCCGCGCCACCGGCAAGACCCTCTACATCCTCGACGAGCCGACCACCGGCCTTCACTTCGACGACGTCAAACGGCTCCTGGACGTGCTGCACCGCTTGGTGGAAAAGGGCAACAGCGTGCTGGTGATCGAGCACAACCTGGACGTGGTCAAGACCGCCGACTGGATAATAGACCTCGGCCCCGAAGGCGGCGAGCGCGGCGGTTACCTGGTGGCCGCCGGCA
>JALVWZ010000029.1 GCA_027023115.1 Thermaceae bacterium | reverse complement strand
CAGCACGTCTACCTGCGCGAGGCCACCCGCCTGCGCCCCGACCTGGAAAGCGCCTGGTAGCCATGGAAGACCTGCGTGAACAAAGCCGCGCCGCCCTTGCGCACCTGCTCGACAAAGCAGGCTCACCTCGTGGCGTTTTGCTGGCTCTCGGTGGATCCACCAGCGCCATCGGCGGCGCCCAGATAGGCAAGGCCTGGAGCCTGGAGACGGCGTTCGCGGTGCTCGAGGGCCTACTGCCTCTGATTGCAACCCACGACCTGGCGCTGGCCGTCCAGGGCTGCGAGCACATCAACCGCGCTTTAGTGGTACCGGCGCCGGTGGCCGAACGTTACGGTTTGACCGAGGTGAGCGTGGTGCCCGTTCCCAAGGCGGGCGGCTCACTGGCGACGTCCTATTACTCGCTTTTGGATGAACCGGTGATGGTCGCCGACTTGCATGGCCAGGCGCGATTGGGGCTTGACATCGGCGGCGTGCTGGTAGGCATGCACCTGCGGCCGGTGGTCGTACCCGTCTGGTTTGGTGAGCTAAAAATCGGCTCTGCCCGCCTCAGCGGCGGCTTCTCGCGCCCGCCGCGTATCGGTGGCGAGCGGGCTGTATATGACCGCAGCCAGCTCGATCAGTATCTGAACTAGCCGCACAACCCAACCGCATAGTTCACGCTAACCCCAGCCGCCGCGAGCATCTTCCCCGTCGCCTCAACGAAGGCCGGGGCCATTATCTAAGCCGGTGGTCGAGATTGCGGCTCCGCTTCGTCATCGTTTTTTAACTACTGCGTCTACGAGTTACGGAGGGTGCGCCGTCCTTTATTGCAGCGCGCGCGAACCTAAAAGCTCGCATGGCTGGAATGACGAGACAGCGGCTAGTGGCTTGTGGCATGTGGCTTGTGGTTTATCCCGTCGTAGGGGCGGACACGCGTGTCCGCCCCTACGGGTGCGTGGTACGTAGTTCGTGGTGCTTGGTGATGGGATGGCCTGTGGCTCGTAGCATGTGGCCTGTAGAAACGTCGAAGCGCCATGCCAGGCTTTCGGCTCTCTAGCGGTAGGGGAAGGTTTCAAACCTTCCCCTGCGTTCCAGCATTTACACGTAAGAGATAACAGAACATCGGCTTCTCTTCCGGCATGGGCCCCGTAACTCGGCCGGGCTGGCCGGCCTCGTCCGGGGAGTCGAAAAAGCGGCATGTGGCTTGCAGCTCGTAGCTTGTGGTTGGTCAATTGATGGTAGCCATAGCCTTGGCATCGCCCCCTGCATGGACCCCCGTTCTCAACTGGCGGGGCCAGCCTAGTCAGGAGAGTCGGTATCAAGTCAATGAAAAGGTGAAGACGAGTCCCCGGCCAAGGGTGCTGAGCACCCGCGAGCCGGGGCCCATGCCGCGCCATTAATCCACGGCTTGGTTACTGCAAAACAACGCCCCTCCCCTTGGGGGAGGGCCGGGGTGGGGGTTTTTGAAACCGGCAAGTGGCTCGTGGCTCGTGGCTTGCGAAAACACGGTGGCGCACTCGTCAAACTACCTACTACGCACTACGCACTACGTACCCCGTACTACGCACTGCCTCCTCCCGGAGGGCTTGCGAACAAGGCGTAGTGAAGTTGTGGCTAGAGTTCCTGCAGCGCACTTTCAAAATCACTGAAGGCCCGTTCCATCTCATCGTCTTCGAGGTAACCCATCGCCGAGATGCGGAATATACGCCCCTTGAGCGGCCCCTGCCCGCCGGCGATCCGCCAACCCCTGGCGGACATGGCCACGGCCAACGAGCCGGCGGCCGCGCTCTCTGGCAAGTAAAAAGCCGCCGTCGCCGGGCTTTTTTGCGCCCCTGCTTGCGGCACCGGTTGCAGCCCGGCCGCCACGCCAATCTCGTAAAAGCGGTGGTTGCGTTCACTTTTCTGGCGCAGGTGCTCATCCAGTCCCTCGCGCAATACTTCTTCCAGAACCGCCGCCGCAGCCGCCACCAGGTTGATGGCCGGGGTATATGCCGTCTGTCCGCCGCGTTGCTGACCCAGCTCGCGCGCCAGGTCGAGATAATAACCCGCCGGCCGCAGGTGCTCTAAAGCGCTCTCAGCGAGCACCGCCAGGCCCAGCCCCGGCGGACTCATCAACCCTTTCTGGCTGCCGATTGCCAGCGCATCCAGGCCCCACTCGTCCATGCGTAGCTCACTCAACAGAAACGAAGTAACCGCGTCGGCCACCACCAGCGCCTGAGGGTTGGCCGCTTTTACCGCCGCCGCCAGTTCGGCCACCGGCTGCAGGACTCCTGTAGACGTCTCCGAGTGCGTCAACAGGGCACCGTCCAGGGGGGCCTTCGGCACGTCGGCAGAGCTTACCGCCGCTCCCCAGGGATGCTCGGTAGTTACCACGTCCAGCCCGGCGCTGGCGGCTATTTCGGCCCAACGTTCCGAGAACTTACCGGCCAGCGGCACCCAGACGCGCGCCCCGGGGGCAAACAGTCCCGTAACCAACGCAACCATGACAGCAGTGCCTGAACCAGTTACTACCGCCGTCTCACCGGCCGTGCCGGCTACGCGGGCCACGTTTTCGCGCAACGACGTGAGCAGTTTGGACGCCGCGGGGCTACGGTGGTGTATCTGCGGCTGCGCCAGCGCTTCTCGTGCCGCCGGATGCAGACAGACCGGGCCTGGTGTAAGCAGCTTCTCGCTCATAGCGCCGCCGCGTCAACGCGCTCCAACAGCTCCAGACCGCGCAGTTTCTCGATGATTTCGTCGCCCGGCGGCTGGTCTACCGCCAGCACGAAGAGCGCCCGGCCACCGGGGGCGTCGCGCCCCAGTTGCAGGCCGGCGATATTCACCCCGGCGCTGCCCAGAAGGGTTCCCACCTCACCTACTACTCCCGGCCGGTCACGGTTGACGCACACCAGTACGTGCCCCTCGGGAACCAGCTCGAGCGCGTATTCGTCAATCGCAACGATACGCGGCCGTCCCGCCAGTACCGTGCCCAGCACGCGCCTTTCTTCCTCATCGGTCTGTATTCTGAGCTCCAGCGCCTGGGCATAGCCATGGGCGTCCGGGTCTTTGCGGCTGACCAGGCGCACTCCGCGCTCCTGCAGGCGCGGACGCGCCGATACGTAGTTCACCAGCTCGTCCAAAGCCGGCTCCACCACTCCCTTGGCGGCAGCGGCCAATAGTGGCTCGGTGTCGCTTTCGAACTCGCCCAGAAGAGACACTTCCAACTTTTGCACGCGCCCGCGGGTTATCTGCGCCAGCAGGCGGCCCATCGCCTCGGCCAGGGGCAACCAGTCCTTGAGCGCCCGGAACGACTCGGGGTCGAAGCCGGCGTTGATGGCGTAGGCGTAGTTACCGGCCAGGGCCTCGTAAACGCGGCTGACGATTCCCCGACCCACCCTCATCTGCGCCTCGGCGGTGTTTGCTCCCAGGTGGGCGGTGTGCACTACCCGCTCGTGCACCACCAGCGGGTGGTCGGGCGCGGGCGGCTCGGAGGCGAAAACGTCTATGCCGGCGGCGGCAATGTGGCCTTCGTCGAGCAGGTCGGCCAGCGCCTCTTCTTCGATGATTCCACCCCGCGCGGCGTTGACGACGATTGCCCCGTGCGGCAACAGGTAGAGCTCGCGGCGGCCGATCATGCCGCGGGTTTCGTCGTTCAGCGGCGTGTGGACGGTCAAAAAGTCTACCTCGGGGAGCATCGCCTCGAGCCGGTCCACCAACTTGACGCCCAACCTTTCGGCGCGGCTGGCGTTGATGTATGGGTCGTAAGCCAGTACTTCCATCCCGAAGGCGCGGGCGAACTGCGAGACCTGCCCGCCAATACGCCCCAGACCCACTATGCCCAGGCGCTTGTCAAGCAGCTCGACTCCCAGCCGCTTTCGGTTCCAAACTCCCTGCCTGATCTCGCGGTCGGAAACGGCCACCATCCGCGCCGCCGCCAGCATCAGCGCAAAGGCCAGCTCGGCAGCGCTGCGAGTGTTGGCCTCGGGCACGTTGATTACCAAAATCCCGCGGCGCGACGCTTCTTCGAGGTCTATGTTGTCTACCCCCACTCCGCCGCGGCCAATTACCCGCAGCTTGTCGGCGTGCGCCAGCAGCTCGGCGTCTACCTGGGTACGACTGCGAGTTATCAGGGCGTCGTATTTTCCAATCTGCTCCAGTATCTCTGCCCGCTCCATGCCGGGTCGGTAATCGAGCTCCATGCCTTCGTACTGCTCATCGCCAAGTTGCATCTGGTCGGTTACGAGAACGCGCCACATTATGCAAAAAGCCTATCACTGCTGCATATATCCGACAAGCCGCGCCGCCGCCTCGCTTATACCGGGTCCAGCACCCGCCGGCAGTGACGGGTATGCTATGGTTACGAAGCTATAGTAGATCGCTACTCCTGGAGGCTTATCTATGCAAATCGCGTTAGTGACCGACTCCACCAGCGACATTCCCCCCGCCCTCCGGCAAGATTTGGGCGTGCGCGTCGTACCCCTATACGTCAACTTTCAGGGCAAGGTCTACAAGGACTGGGAAGAAATCTCCCCCGCCGACATTTTCAAGGAGGTGGCTGCGGGCGCGGACCTGCCCACCACCAGCCAGCCCTCGCCGCAAGACTTCGAAGCAGCCTTTGCCGAAGCCCTCGAGGCCGGCGCTGAACACGTTCTGACCATCACCATTTCTTCCAAGCTCTCCGGCACCTACCAATCGGCGCTGCTGGCCGCCGAAAAGTTCCCCGGGCACGTGACCGTCTTCGACTCGCTGGCGGCGTCCGCCGGCATAGGCATGATGGTGCTCCGGGCGCACGAACTC
>JALVWZ010000028.1 GCA_027023115.1 Thermaceae bacterium | reverse complement strand
GGAGCGGTCAACAAACCACTTCAGCAGATTGAAGTTTGGTATAAGACCTTACCAAAGGACGAGCCGGTATACCTCTACTGCCATAGCGGCAATCGCAGCCACCAGGCGGCGGAGTTCCTCAAGGGCAAGGGTTTTCGCAACATCTATAACGAGCAGGGGGGTATCATTGCCTGGAACAGGCGGAGTTATCCGCTGGTACGCTAGGAGCAGCTATGAAGAAAATCAATATCAGCGCTCTCGTTCTTTTATTGCTGGCCGTGGCCGGCCTGGGCTGGTACTTGATGGCGCCCGGGGGCAAGAAGAACGCGACAGCCAACGTTGACCTGCCAAATGTTACCCTCCCCCGCTTGGGTGGCGGAACCGTATCGCTCCATCAGTTCCTGGGCAAGCCGGTGGTCCTCAATCTCTGGGCCACTTGGTGCCCACCCTGCCGACGGGAGATGCCCCTGCTCACCAAGACCGCTTCGGAGCGGCGCGACGTCGTGTTCATATTTGCCGCTCAGGACCGCGGTAACACCGCGACGGTGGTGCGCCAGTACCTAGACCAAACGGGCCTGGTCCAGGAGTGGACCCTGCTCGACAGCGGCAACGTATTACAAAGGGAACTGCGGACAACCGGCCTACCGACGACGTACTTCTTCGACAAGAAGGGCCGCTTGCTGGCCAAGCACGTCGGCGCCATCACGCCGGAAATCCTGGCAAAGTCGCTCGACTTGATTACCAAGTAAAAACGGCATTCTGACGGGCGCGGGCCGTACGGCCCGCGCCCGGTTTTGCACTATCCGTATGATGAAACATGGACTGGCAAACCTACCCATACTCTTCGCGCCGGCGGGTCCTCTTCGGGCCGCGCGGCGCCGTGGCCACTAGTCAGCCGCTGGCGGTCAGCGCCGGCATGAAGATGCTGCAGGAAGGCGGCAGCGCCGTTGACGCCGCTGTAGCCATGGCGGCGGCGCTCGCGGTAGTGGAGCCGACCTCCAACGGTCTTGGTTCCGACGCCTTTGCCATCGTCGCCAGCGAAGGCAGGCTTTATGGTCTCAACTCGTCCGGGCCAAGCCCCCGGGCGCTGCCGGCGGAGGAGCTGATCCGACGCGGGCGCATGCCACGGAGGGGCTGGGCGGCGGTAACCGTACCGGGGGCGGTAGCCGCCTGGCAGGCATTGCATGAGCGCTGGGGGCGGCTGGAGTGGCCGCGGCTGTTGGAGCCGGCTATTGGCTACGCCGAGGAAGGGCTTCCGGTTTCGCCGCTGACCGCTCACGCCTGGGATGAGTGGGAGCAGGTCGCGCGCTCTCTCGAGGGAGCACAGTACCAGGAGTTCTTGCGCGTCTTCTTTCCTGGCGGTCGTGCGCCGCGCGCCGGCGAGCGCTGGCGCAGCCCGGAGCTGGCCGCCAGCCTGCGAGCGATTGCCGGTGAGGGGGCGGACTGGTTCTATAGGGGAGACTTTGCAGAGCGCCTGGAGGAGTACGCCGCCGCCAGCGGCGGTTATCTGCGCGGTGAGGACCTGGCCGCGTTCCGTCCCGAATGGGTGGAGCCGCTCGCGGTTCCGTTCGGCGGGCTGGAAGTTTACGAGCTGCCGCCCAACGGCCAGGGGTTGGCGGCGTTACTGGCGTTGCAGATTCTAAAGCACCTGCCGCTGACCGAGCACCCCCGCGAGAGCGCGGCCGCCTACCATTACCAGATCGAAGCCATGAAACTGGCCTTTGCCGACGTGCGGACCCACGTCGCGGATCCGCGCCACATGAAGCTGGCCGTCAGCGACTTCCTGAAAGACGATTACGCCGCGCGGCGGGCCGGGCTGGTCGGGGAGAAGGCATTGGTCATGCCGACCAGCGGCCTGCCCCGGGGAGGGACCGTCTACTTGGCGGCCGCCGCCGGGGACCTGGCGGTGAGTTTCATCCAGTCAAACTACATGGGGTTTGGCGCGGGGGTGGCCGTACCGGGGACGGGGGTTTCGTTGCAAAACCGCGGCGCCGGCTTCGTGACCGATCCCGGCCACGCCAACGTGGTCGCGGCGGGAAAGCGCCCCTACCACACGATCATCCCCGGCTTTCTAGGGCGAAAGGGCGAGCCCTGGGGCCCCTTCGGATTGATGGGCGGGCCGATGCAGCCGCAGGGGCACGTACGGCTGGTCGCCAACATGGCCGTCTACGGTCTCAACCCGCAAAGCGCCCTAGACGCGCCCCGCTGGCAGGTTACCGAGGATGGAGAGGTCTGGCTCGAGCCGTCAGTTCCAGAGCAGATTGTCAGCGGCCTGGCCGAGCGCGGCCACCGCGTGCGGGTGGTGGCCGAGGAGCTGCCCTTTGGCAAGGGGCAGATACTGCTGCGCCAGCCGGCCGGTTGGGCGGCGGCCAGCGAACCGCGCGCCGACGGCCAGGCGCAGGTCTTTTAGCCTGTGTTGGCAGTTTTCGCGCCGGACTTCCTTTGCCGTTTGGCCGGGTGCGGCAGGCTTGGAGTCTGATTGGCCTGATCGGAAATGGCCATGCCGCCAAAATGACGGCCGAAGCCGCCAGTGAAGCAAGCGCGGCGAGTCAGTCGTGACCGGTACGTATCACTGCGCCCAGAATCAATGAGTTTCAGCGCTCGAAGCGGTAGACTTCACCGTCGCGACGGCAGTAGCCGCGGGCGGCTAAGTCTAATAGCACGTTGCGGGCGGTATCGGGGTCGAGCCCGGCGGCTACCAGGTCACTCTCGCGCAACAGCCCGCCGCGACGCCAGGCCAGTTTGAAGGCCAGCCGTTCGGCGGCGGCAAGACCAATGCCGCCGAGGACGAGGCGGCGGTTCCAGCGGCCGAAGAGTGCCCCGGTAGCCACTCCCGCCGCCAGCGCAGCTGGCAGATTACCGCCGCTGGCGAAAGCGCCAAAGGCGAGGCCGAGGACGTAGGCCGAGGCTACCAGCACGGCGTGTAGCGGTTCCCAAAGCCGCAAGGGGGCGCTCAGCAGGTAGCTGAGGATGCCGCCGACGATGACGAGCAGCGCCGTGGTCACGCGACCTCCCCCGGGGCGGCGACCTTGCCAAGCACTTTGCCAAAGAGCATGTGCGGGCTGGCCTGTTCGATAACGGCCCGGTACAGCCCGGGTTCGCCCACTTCGGCGACCGGTAGCAAGACCGGGTGGTTGCTCTGGTCGTGCCCGAGGGCCCAGTCTTCTTCGCGGGCCGGGCCGGGGACGAGCACTTCCACCTGGCGGCCTACCCAGGCCTGGTTGCGGCGCAGACTCCATTCCTTTTGCTTCTCGATCAGGCGGGTCAGCCGCTCAACCTTGACCTCGCGGGGCAGGTCTTCGAAGCGCTCGTAGCTGGGCGTGCCGGGACGCGCCGAGTAGATAAACATGTAGGCCGAGTCGAAGCCTACTTGGTCGTAGAGGTCGAGCGTCTGCTGAAAGTCTTCTTCGGTCTCGCCGGGAAAGCCGACGATGACGTCGGTGGTCAGCACTAGGTCGGGCAGGGAGCGCCGCAGGAGCTCCACCCGATCCAGGTAGTAGTCGCGCCGGTACTCGCGGGCCATCCGCTTGAGAACGCGGTCGGAGCCGGACTGCACCGGTAGGTGGACGTACTGGCCCACCGCCCGGGTCTCGGCGATGGCCTCGATTATGCGGTCAGAAAAGTTCATTGGGTGGCTGGTGACGAAGCGTAAACGCGGTACGCCGAGGGCCGCCACGCGGCGGATCAGTTCGGCAAAGTCGGGGTAGTCCGGCTGATCCTTGCCGTAGGAGTTGACGTTCTGGCCGAGAAGGGTGATCTCGAGCACCCCCGCTTCCAGCAGACCTTCCACCTCGCGCAGCACCAAGTCGGGGTGGCGGCTGATCTCGGGGCCGCGCGTTTTGGGTACCACGCAGTAGGTGCAGTGGTGGTCGCAGCCGCGAATGAGGGTCACGAAGGCGCTCAGCGCCCCTTGGGGTGGCGGCGGAACTATCTCGTCCACCTCGGGGTAGAAGCCGACGTCCCAGAACCTGGTTTCTCGCAGGGCATCGCCAATCTTGTGGATGGCACCGGCGCCCAGCAGGACGTCCACCCCGAAGCGACGGCCTATTTCCTGCCCTTCCTCGAGGCTGGCCAGGCAGCCCATCATGCCGATCAGAAACCGACCCCGGCGGCGCTCCTTCTCTTTGCGAAGGTGGCCGAGCAGGCTCTTGACCTTCTCGACCGGCTTGCCGCGCACCGCGCAGGTGTTGACCAGCACGAAGTTGGCTTCCGGCACGCTATCGACGATGGTCGCCCCCCGCGCCGCCAGCTCGCTGGCGACCAGGTGGCTGTCGTACTCGTTCATCTGGCAGCCGTAGGTTATCAGGTGCACCCGCAAATCGCTCAGGTCGTTGTTCAAGATTCCTCCAGGAGGGCCGGGGGGATCCCGGGTCCCGTGGGGCTCAGCCTAGCACGTCAGGCCCACTTGACGAAGGCCACCTCGTGGGGGTTGGCGGCCAGCGGGTGACGGGCGGCCAGCCTGACCCCGTAGACGTAGCTGCCGGGGCGGTCGGGTCGGTAGCGAATGTGGTAGTGCAGCTTGCCGCCCTCGTTGCCGTTGAGCTCGAAGGGAACGGTGCTGAGGGGGCCGTTGGGGCCGCGGCGCAGCATCAGCTCCACCACCAGGTGCTCGGGCGCGATGCCGGCAGGCTCGACGCTGGCGTTTATCTCCAGTTGCTTACCGTTGAGGCGCATGTCGCCGGGGGCGCTGACTTCCAGCCGGACCTGCGGCCAGACCCGCGCCAGCTCCCGCTTCCAGCGGGCCAGCTCGCGGGCGGCGCTAAAATTGTCCGCCTGCAGG
>JALVWZ010000027.1 GCA_027023115.1 Thermaceae bacterium | reverse complement strand
CCCTCCCTCCTCCCCCTAGATGCCTTAGGCCGCCGTCTTGTTGGTGGTCGGGCTGTAGGCGGCCCAGAGCGCCACCACGAAGATGATCAGGCTGACGATCCACATGTTCCAGGAAGCAGAGGCGTTGGAGGCGTAGTGTGCGAACCAGGGGGTGAAGAAACCAATTGCGGCGACTACCGCGTTGGTCCAGTCCTCCCAAACTCCCTTGTCGTACAGGGCCCAAATCGCCAACACGAGGACGATGCCGCCAATGATCCAGGCGCTCCAGGCCGCGCCCGCGTTACCGGTGAAGCCAAAGATCCAGGGTGCCAGGAAGAGCCAACCACCGAGTATTACGTTCGTCCATTCCAGCGTGTTCTTCATCCTCAACACCTCCTCTTACGACTTAAGTATATAACTACTTACTTACTTATGTCAAGCCCTTGTGCCCGGCCAAGATGAATATCCGCCGCTGGCAATCTCCGCCCCGAGAACCAGCGGTATGTGCATGAGGCAGTAGATAGGTTGTAGGGGGTGGGGTGTGGGATAAGTGAATCGTACGTAGTGCGTGGTGCGTAGTACGTGGTAGCTAGCTTGAATCGAGAGCGCCATGCGCGATGGCGCGTTACGAGTTTTCCACGAGTTGCAGGCCACAAGCCACTTGCCGGTTTCAAAACCCCCACCCCGGCCCTCCCCAAAGGGGAGGGAGTGTTGTCTGATGCAAGCCATGAGCCGCAGGCGTTCTGTCGGCCACGAACTACAATCCACAAGCTACAGGCCACAAGCCGCTTTTCTCGATTCCCCGGACGAGGCGGCGGCCCCACCGCCGAGATCCGGGGTCCATGCCGGAAGAGAAGCCGGGGTTAGGTTGCCGTAAACACTGGAATGTAGGGGAAGGTTTCAAACCTTCCCCTACCGGCAGAGAGCCGAAAGCTGAGCATGGCTCTCATGCAAGCCACAAACCACGAGTCGCGACCCTATTTGCCTCCCCCTCGGGGGAGGTGGCCGCAGGCCAGAGGGGGATTGTTGTTCGGGATGTGGGATGTGGGGTGGCCGTGAATCAGCACTGGACGTTTAGCTCTTGTAGCGCCAACACCCCCACCCCGACCCTCCCCAAAGGGGAGGGAGCTTTACTTCGCAACAAGCTACGAGCCACAGGCCGTCCTGTCACCGTCACCACGCACCACGAACCCATAGGGCGGACACACGGGTCCGCCTCTACGAAGAAACGACACACCACGAGCCACGGGCATGTTTTTCCATCCCTTTTAAACCCCCTTTACGTCCAGGTGTTACCATCTTTGGAGACTGGAACGAGAGGAGAAAAACATGTGGCCGTTCGGTAAATCAGCAGAAGCCCGCCTGCAGCAAGCCCTAAAGGAAAACCAGGTGCTTGGTCGTTATCCGCTCGAGGCAAAGGTGGTCAAGAAGGTGGCCATATTCAGCGGTGAACTGCCCAACGAACACCTCAAGAGCCTTTTGGAGGTAGTCGCCGGGGGCATCAACGGCATCGAAAGCGCCGACACCTCCGCCGTGCGGGTGGTCGCGCCGGTCGCCGCCGAGCCGGAACCCGCCACCGACCCGCTGGCGCTGGCCCGCGCCGCCCTCGCCAAGATCAAGGCCGACCCAGACTTGGCCGGCAATCCGGTAGACGTGGTTCAGCAGGGCGAAAAGATAATCCTCCGGGGCGCGGTCGACGCGGAGGCCGAGCGGGAAAAGGCGCGCTCTTTGGCAGCGAGCGTCCCGGGTGTGGCAGAGGTAGACGTTAGCGGCTTGCAGGTAATCAGCGGCGCCGCTGAGTTAAACGTCACCGACGAGGACGGCGACGTGGTCTACACGGTCAAAGCAGGCGACACGCTTTCGGCAATCGCCCTGCACTACTACGGCAGCGCCGGGCGCGGCGCCTACATGAAGATAGCCAACGCCAACGGCCTAGCCGACCCGAACAAGATCTACGTCGGCCAGAAGCTGAAGATTCCCGGCACCGTCGCCGGACCCGACGAAGAACTGGCGTAGACGAGAGAACAAGCGCCCCCGACCGGTGGTCGGGGGCGCTTTTTATTCTGAGTAAACTACCGCCCGATTGCCGGGGCCTGCTGGACCAGCGCCTCGTAGTAGCGGGCTCCGGCGAGCAGTTGTTCGACCTCGATGAACTCGTGCTCGGTGTGGGCCAGGGTGGGGTCGCCGGGGCCGAAGCCGACGGTGGGGATGCCGGCGGCGTGGGTGTAGCGTCCGTCGGTGGCGAAGGGCCAGAGGCCGGGGCGGGGACCGGGGCCGAGCACCTGACGGCGCACATCTTCCATCTGCCGCACCAGCGGGTGGCCAGGGTCGGTGCGCACGCCGGGGGTGTTCTCGAGATCACCGTGCTCCCATAGCGGCGGCACCACCATGCTCACGTCCAAACCGCGGGTCAGGTCGGCAAGCAGAGCCCGCATCTCGTTGGGCGTTTCCCCGACGGTGCGCCAGTCGAGGATGAGGGTGACTTTGCCGGGGGTGCGGTTGGCGCTGGTGGTGTCGGCGTGAAGGATGGTGGGGGTGATGGACGAGGCTCCCAGAACCCGGTCGCGGGGGCGTTGAGCCACCGCTAGGCGCTCCAGGAAGCGGGCCAAGGCGTAGTGGGGGTTGTCGTCCGCGCGGGAGAGGGCGGCGTGATGGGGCGAACCGTTGAAGGTCAGGCGCACCCGGGCTACGCCCCGGTGACCGTAAATGACCTGCAGGCTTGAGGGCTCGGCGATTACCGCGGCCGCTATCATTTCCTTCAGCTTGGGGACCAGCACGGCCGCGCCGCCGCCGCCCAGCTCCTCCTCCACCACGCTGACCACCCAAACGTCACGGGGCGGCCGCCCCTGCCGGCGGGCGGCAGCGGCGCCGTAGACGGTGGCCGCCAGAGGCCCCTTGATGTCCACTGCCCCCCGGCCCCAAAGGCGCCCCTCGTCGTCGACGTGCCCGGAAAAGGGCGGATGCGGCCAGTTGGCCTCGTCGCCGACGTCCACGTGGTCCAGATGGGTGAGCAAGAGCCAGCCGGGGCCGTCTTCCCGGCCGCGAATGCGGCCGACGGCGTTGCCGGCTTCGTCTTGGTAGGCCTCGTCAAAGCCGAGCTTTTCCATCTCGGCCAACACCAGCGCCGCCAGCTCGCCCTCTTCACGGGAGGGACTGGTAGTTTGCACTAATCGTTGGGTAAAGTCCACGACGGGTTCGTTCATGTCAGGTAGCCCTTCTGCGCGGGTCAAAGGCGTCGCGCATCCAGTCGCCTATCAGGTTGGTGGCCAGGACCAGGAGGGCCAACACCAGCCCCGGCAGGGTGGTAGTCCACCAAACGCCGGAGTAGATGTAATCGAGACCGCGCTTGATCATCAGGCCGATGGCCGGGGTTTCGATGGAAACGCCGACGCCGAGGAAGGAAAGGGTGGCCTCGAGCAAGATCACCCGGGGTACGTCCACCGACATCTGCACCAGAATCACCGAAAGCACGTTGGGCAGGATGTGCCGGAACATGATCCGGGTCCGGCTCATCCCCAACGCCTCGGCGGCCAGGACGTACTCGGCTTCCTTTTCGGAGAGCACCGCCCCCCGCACCAAGCGGGCGTAACTGGCCCAGCCAACTATGCCGATGACCAGGATTAGCTTGACGACGTTGCCGCCGCCGGTCAAAGCTAGCACCACCAGCGCCACCAAAAAGGTGGGAATGGCCAGTTGAATGTCGGCCAGGCGCATTATCGCCTCGCCGGTACGGCCGCCAACGTAGCCGGCCAAGAGGCCCAGCGGCGTTCCCAGGAGCACGCTGAGGAGGACCGAGCCAAAACCGACCGCCAGGCTGACGCGCAGGCCATAGAGGATTATCGAGAGCACGTCGCGACCCTGTTCGTCGGTGCCGAGCGGATAGGCCCAACTGCCGCCCTCCTGCCAGGCGGGCGGCGTGTGCGAGATCATCAAATTGCCCTGCATTGGGTTGTGGGGCGCCAGCAGCGGCGCAAAAACGGCCGCCGCCACGAACCCCAGCAGCACCAGTATCGAAAACCACGGCAGTTTCTTAAGCATAGCGAACCCTCGGATCGATGAGCGCGTAAAGGAGGTCCACCACCAAGTTGACCACCGCGAAGAGAACCGCGGTCACGATGATGAAGGCGATTATCACCGGCCGGTCGTCGCTGTAGAGGGCGTCCAGAGCTAGGCGGTTCATGCCGGGAATGGCGAATATCTTTTCGGTGACCACCGCCCCGGCCATCAGCGCCCCAAACTGCAGGCCGGCGACGGTTATGAAGGGAATAAGGGCGTTGCGCAACGCGTGCTTGTAAACCACCACCCGCTCCATCAACCCCTTGGCGCGGGCGGTGCGGATGAAGTCCTGGTTGAGCACGTCGAGCATCGTCGAGCGTACCATCCGCAAAAAGAGGGCTATGCGGTAGAGCGAGAGGGTAAACGCGGGCATGATGTAGTGCTTCCAGCTGGACAGGCCGGAGGAAGGCAGCCAGCCAAGGTTGACCGCGAAGATGAGGATCAGCATGACACCGATCCAAAAGGTGGGAGCCGATATGCCCAGCACCGAGAGGAAGCGCAGGGTGCGGTCCACCCAGCTATCGGCGCGGATGGCCGCCGCCACCCCCATTGGCAGGCCAAAGAAAACGGCTATCAGCATCGAAACCAGCACCAGGTTGAGGGTGGTCGGAAAGCGCTCGAGAATCAGTTTGAGCGCCGGTTCGCCAGACAAGAACGAGATCCCCAGGTTGCCCTCGAGCAACTTTTCCATGAAACGGACGTACTGGACGTGGATCGGCTTGTCGAGGCC
>JALVWZ010000026.1 GCA_027023115.1 Thermaceae bacterium | reverse complement strand
CGCCGCTCTGGACTGGCTCGCGCGAGCCAAAGGCTCGCTTGGCTGGGACGGCCTTCAGTTTGGCTTGAGGTTGACGAAACGCCGGCCTGCTATCTATCGCGCACTACGTACTACGTACCGCATCATCCCCGGACACTGTGAACAACGTGTTGGTAAGTTACACCTAGCCCAGTTCCAGCTCACCCGCGGCGGCGCGAAAGCCGCAGCTCTTGTGGCTGCCGTCGCAAAAGGGCTTGTTGCCCGAGCGCCCGCAGCGGCAAAGCGCCAGCTTGGGTTTTTGCAAGACGTGCTCTTCGCCGTTCAGCACGAAACGGCTGCCGGCGGGCAGGTCTATCACCAACGGTCCGTCCTCACGAAAACGTAGCTTCACCAGCGACCTCCCAAACTCTCCAGAAACTCACGCAGCCGCCAGCCGTACTCGGGGTGGCGCCAGGCGGATACGTGCGGGTACCCGGGCAGCGTCCAAAGGCGCGCCTCGGGGTAGCGGGCCGCGATACGGCGGGCGTTTTCGTAGGGCACGGTCCGGTCGGCGTCGCCGTGAAGCAGGTAGAGGGGCGTTCCCGCCGCGCGCAGACGCGCCGCCGCTTCCTCCGGAGCCACCGCGGCCGGGTTGGCCCCCAGCAAAAGGCGCGCCGCCAGCGAGACGCCCGGGTAGAGCAGTGCGCCGGTACGCTGGCGCAGGAGCAGGCTCAGGCGCGCGTAACCCGAGTCGGCCACGACCGCCCGCACCGCCTCGCCGGCGGCCACCCCGAGCACCGTAGCCGCGCCCATGCTCCAGCCGTGCAGCACCACTGCCTGGCTCGGATAACCATGCTGCGCCAACCAGTCGAGGCCGCCGAGAACGTCGCGGCTTTCGCGCACGCCCAGGGTGGTGCGCTCGCCGGGCGACTCACCGTGAGCCCGCAGGTCGATCAGCAACACGTTGAAGCCGAGCCCGGCGTAGACCGGCAGGGCCGGCAGAACGTAGGGGCTGCCCTTGCTGGCGTGCAGGCCGTGGACTAGGAGGGCCGCCTTGCGCTGCCGGCTCACCGGCACCCACCAAGCGGCCAGCTCGAGCCCGTCACGGCTGCGCACCCGGACGGGCGAGAACTCGAGGCCGTAAAGGGACGGCTCGAGGCCGCTGCGCTCCCGTCGCGGCACGCTGGCGCCCATCGCCAACCGCACCGCCGCAGCCGCATAGCCAGCCCCCAAGGCTACTCCGCCGAATACGCCCGCATTGGTCACGGCTCCACCCCCGCCGCCCGCAGCTCGGCGGCCAACTCCTCAAAACCGGGCCGCCCCAGCAGCGCGTAGGTGTACTGCTTGCCCAGCTCCACCCCCGGCTGGTCGAAGGCGTTGACGTTGAACAACTCGCCCAGAAACGCGGTCTGCCACATCAGGTGCTGCAAGAGCCAGCCGAGGTGGAAGGCGTCGGGACGGTCGATGAAGATCGTGTAGTTTGGCCGCCGCGCCGCCGCCAGGGCGTGGGCGGTGGCTGCCGCCTCGGCCGCCAGCAGGGTGAACAAACTCTTGCCGAAGAGGTAAGAAAGCTCTTCCAGCCCCTCCTCGGCGGGCAGGGTGAGGTCTTGGTCGGCCTCGCGGTGGCGGACGAAGACGACCAGCTTGTCGAAGGGCCCCTCGCGGAAGAGCTGCACCTGGGAGTGCTGGTCGGTGGCGCCAACCGCCGCGAGCGGCGTCGGCCCGACGTGAACGCGACTGCCGCTGCGGTCGTAGGCCTTGCCCAGGCTCTCGGCGTGCAGTTGCACGAACCAGGCTGGTATGAGCGCCAGCCGCGTCGAGTAGGGCATGAGTACGCTGATGCGTTGCCCCTTGCGCCAGGCAAGGTACTGAGCCAGCGCCGTCTGCGCCGGCAGGTTGGCCTCCGGCTCGGAACGGGCGCTCTCGTTGGCCCGGCGCGCGCCGGCGAGCAGCCCCGCCACGTCCACCCCCGCCAGCGCCAGCGGCAACAGCCCCACCGGGCTGAAGACGCTGAAGCGGCCGCCGACGTCGGGCGGGACCGCAAAGGCGCTGAGGCCGTGGCGGGCGGCGAAGGGGCGCAAGATGCCCTTTTCGGGGTCGGTGGTCACCACCACGTGTCGGCGCCAGTCGTCGCCCAAGCCGCGGCGCAGCCAGTCGAGGGCCAGCAGGAAGGCGGCCATCGTTTCGGCGGTGGTGCCCGACTTGCTGATGACGTTCACCAGGGTGCGGCGCGGGTCCAACGAAGCGAGCAGCGCCGCCACCGGTTCCGGCTCGACGTTATCGACGAAGTGGAGCCGCGCCCCGCCGCCCCCCAGCGCGGCGCCTAAGGCCTTGGCCCCCAAAGCCGAGCCGCCAATGCCCAGCACCAGCACGTCGCTTGCCCAGCTTTGGGCGGCGGCGTAAGAGACCAGTTCCCGCGGGTCCTCGTCGGGCAGGCGGATCCAGCCGAGCATCGCCTGCGGGTCGCTGCTGCGGCCGGCCAGCGCCGCGGCCGCTTCCCGTAAGCGGGGCGTGGCCGCCGCCAGTTCGCGCCGCCATTCCAGGCCGCGGTCGGGGCCGATGCGACTGGAGTCGATGTTTGTGAAGTCTAGCTGAAGCATAACCTCATGCTAACCCCGTGGCGGGAACGAAAAAACCCGGAGCCGCAGCTCCGGGCACCGGGTTCATGCGGACGTCAGCCCTCTTCCTGCTCGGGACCGCGCCAAAGCAAGCGCCCGCAGCCAGGACAGCGGACTATCTGCTGCGACTGGTAGACGCGCTGAGCGACGTGGGTGGGCAGCTGAACGCTACAGGCCTCGCAAAGGTAGACCCCGCCCTGGACCTTGACCATGGCCACGCCGACGCCGCGACGGGCGCGGCGGATGGTTTCGTACTCGCGCAGGAGGCTGGCGGGAATGCTGCCGGCCATCTCCTGGCGGCGGGCGAACTTGGCCTGGTACTCCTTCTCGAGCTCGGCGACGCGCTCGGCGTT
Source organism: Thermaceae bacterium (assembly GCA_027023115.1). Taxonomy (GTDB): domain Bacteria; phylum Deinococcota; class Deinococci; order Deinococcales; family Marinithermaceae; genus Oceanithermus. The sequence goes on along the minus strand of JALVWZ010000026.1, from coordinate 1,854 downwards.
TGCCGCCTCTAGAGCGTCCAGCTCGGGCTTGAGCTCGGCCGCTTCTTCCTCGAGAGCCTTGATCTTGGCGGCCAACTCTTCCATGTCCTCGAGAATGGGCATGGTCAGCTCGGTCAGCTCGTCTATGCGGGTAGAAAGCTGCTGGATGCGGTTTTCGAACTGGGTCTGTTCCCGCACGCTGGTCGATTGCAGCTGCTCGTCCTCGGCCTTCTTGCGCTTGGCGGCCAGGTCTTTGATTTCCAGGTCGTTTTGCTGGTATTCACGCTGTAAGGCCAGGTACTGCTCCTTGAGCTGCGCCAGCCGCTCACTGAGGTCGGCCCACTGCCGGCGGGCCTCCACCAGCTCCGGGGGCAGCTGCTCTTGTTGTTCCTTGATGCGGTCGAGTTCTTGGTCGTGTTCCTGAAGGGTGTAAAGGTCGGCAAGGGCACCCGCAATATTCACGACCTCATCTTAACACCCTCTTTTTCGGCGGGCGCGCTGGGGCACTCGGCGCGCAGGACGCACTCCGCGCAGTGCGGTTTACGGGCCGTGCAAACGTAGCGGCCGTGCAGGATGAGGGCATGGTGGACGAAGACCCATTTCTCGCGCGGAAACAGCTTTTCCAGCTCGGCGCCGATCTTTTCGGGGGTCTTGGCCTCGGCCAGGCAGAGCCGCCGGGCCAGGCGGGCGAGGTGGGTATCAACGGCGATGCCCGGCTCGCCGAACGCCGCTCCCAGAACTACGGTAGCGGTCTTCCAGCCAACCCCGGGCAGGCTCATCAGCGCCTCCTTGTCGCGCGGCACCTCGCCGCCGTACTCCTCCACCAGCTTCCTGGCCAGCGCTACCAGGTTGCGCGCCTTGGTGCGCCACAAGCCGATGCGGCGAATGTACGGGGCCACCTCTTCGGGGCTGGCCGCCGCCAGCGCCGCCGGCGTCGGAAAACGGCGGAAGAGCTCGGGAGTGGCCTGGTTGACCGACTTGTCGGTGGCCTGGGCGCTGAGAACGGTGGCTACCAGGAGTTGAAAGGGGTTTTCGTGGCGCAGCTCGGTGCGGGCGTTCGGGTAAGCCTCCTCCAGTTTGCGGAGGATGCGGGCGGCGCGGGCGCGCTTGGCGGCGAGCGACTCGCGGGGGCAGCGGTTTGGCGCGGCCACGAGCCCGATTATACCGGCCGGTCCCCGGGCGCCGCTCGCACGGAATCGAAGCCGATCAATACCAGACGGTCGGCCGCCAGCCCGGCGCGGACCTCGGGGCGGCTGCTGGCCGCCACCAAGGTAACGTTGCCCTCGCGGGCCAGCGCCGCCAAAGAACGCGCCAGCCAGTAAGCACCGGCGGCGTCCTGATGGGCGGCGGGCCGGTCGACCAGGAGCAGGTCGGGGCGGCCGGCCAGCAAGAGCGCCAAGCGTAGCCTTTCCAACTGCGCCGGCGAGAGCCGCTCCGGCGGCAGGTTCCAAAGCAGGGAGTCGGCCAGACCCAGCCGGCTGAGGAGGCCGGCGGCGACCGCCACGTCACCCAGCCGGGCGGCGGTCAGCTCCAGCACCGTCCCTGCGGGCAGCGTCGCCTCCGCCCCCGGCAGGTGAGCGGCCACCCGGCCCGGCGGGGCGTCTACCCAGCCCTCGTCGGGCAAATCGTCCCAGAGCAGGCGCAAGAGGGCGGTCTTGGCGGCCTCGGCCTCCCCCCAGAGGAGGCTCACCTTCCCCGGTGGCAAGCGCAGGTTGACGTCGCGCAAGAGCCAGCGCCGCCCGCTCGCTCTGCTTGCGGGAGCAAGCGACTTGCCAACCCCCTGGAATACCAGCGGGCCAGGGAGACCAGCCTGCCGCGGATAGGGCGCGCGCCAGAGGCGACCGCCGTGTTCGCGCGCCGGCAGGTCGTTGTTGA